>CAZYTI010001211.1:0-1955 GCA_964650065.1 uncultured bacterium | reverse complement strand
TGACTGATATTCACGTAACGCCAAACAATATCGATGACAGTCGGGTGCTAAATGGTCGAATAGATCATATGAAATTCAAGACACCCGATCTGATTGAACATCATATTGACGGGGCCTACGGCAGTGCTGATAATGATAAAAAATATGAGAAGTATCATATCAATCCTGTGCAGACCGGGATAAGAGGAACCAGAGCTGGGGTAGAAATCGGAATAGCTAATTCAAGTAAAAAGAACTATCAGGTCTGTTGCCCATATCAAGAGGCCATGGTTCGTAAAAAATGGGAACACTACCAAGCCATTTTTGATGAACTCCAATGCCTGGATTGTTCCAAACTGAACAAATGTCCGGTTGAAAACACTTCCCTGGGTAGATCATTCAACTTTAAGCATGAAGATTATCTGAGACAGAAAAGACTGAAGGCACGCGTAACAATGCCGCCCGAACGAAAATATCTCAGAAATAACGTGGAGGCTACGATCCACGAATTCACCTGTCGGATGCCAAATAGAAAACTTAAAGTCAGAGGGCACTTCAAAACGTCACTATTTGCTTATGCCGTGGGTGTCTCAAGTAACTTTGGCCGGATATTCCGGTATTTAACAGATCTTGAGGGCGATCAGGTGATACTGCGGGAATATTTCAAAGAACTGGCTGGCCATGCTTTTGATTTTCTCCGGTTTATACGGAGAGTGATGCTACCTACAACACATGCATGGTCTTTATCTCGCTTTTTCTGAAAATGGACTTTTTAGACTGGGCTCATTCATTTTTAGATAAAATCTTCTGATTAAGTTTTGGTGAAATGGGAAGTTATAGTGGTGCTATGTACAATGGAGATTTTTCAATGACCTTGGATCAGGCACAAAATCTAAAACATGAATTTATTGCTCAGAGTCTGAATATTAAAAAAGGGTCGAAGGTGCTTGATATGGGATGTGGGTGGAGTCCATTTTTAAAATTTTTAAAAGATAATGGAACTGATGGTATTGGAGTGACATTATCTAAAGGACAAGTAGAGAGTTGCAGAAAAAATGGATTGAACGTGCATTTAATGGACTGTAAGTCTATTAAACCGGAGACCTTTGGGCAATTTGATGCAATTGCTAGTATTGGTGGTTTTGAGCATTTTTGTTCTGTTCAAGAATGGAAAGCCGGAAAACAAGATGAAGTGTACAATAATTTCTTCAAGGTCGTTTATGATCTTTTGCCTTTGGGGGGAAAGTTTTATATGCAAACCATGGTTTTCAGTAAAAATATGATTAATTATGAGGACATAGATATTAATGCAGATAAAAAATCTGACGCCTACGTCTGCGCTCTTGTGGTCAATGAATACCCTAATTCATGGTTACCCTATGGTGTTGATCAAATAATTAAGAATGCGAACTCCTATTTCAAGTTAATCCATAAAAGTTCTGGGAGATTGGATTACATTGAAACTACGAAACAGTGGAAGAAGAAATTTTTAAAATTTAACCTTAAGAAATATGCACTCTTTTTATCGTTGATCCCTTTGTATATGAAAGACAAAAAATTTCGATACCGTGTTGCCATGTTGAAAACGAATGCCAATCGAATATGTTTTGAACGGGAAATATTTGATCACTTTAGATTTGTTTTTAAGAAAGTTTAATATAATGTTTTCATGATATGATTATTCAAACTCGACTACATAGCTCGTGGGGAGAGGTGAATTACTTTAGTGGAGGCGAAATTGACAGGGAGAGTAAGAATATTCGGAGCCGGATTCAAGAGGTGAAGTGCATCCTTTTGGAGGTCGGCTTTTTTGCTTAGTATCGCGTGGGGGGGATAAATTCCTTCCGAATACATAGAATGCCTTAAATGGCCTGATGACATACACTTGAGGATGCCAGGGCGAGGCTGGCGAAACTAAAGGATTGAAGTTGATCTTATCGGGAGGCAGCTTGACGAATGGAATAAATCAACCCCGT
>CAZYTI010001210.1:0-1956 GCA_964650065.1 uncultured bacterium | reverse complement strand
ACCGAAGAGAAAATAACGATTCTATGATATGAATAATCATTCTAAGTTTTAAAAAATCGGGAGGATACGATGAAAGACTTACCGAAATCATTGATGGTGTTTTGGCTTTTATTTCTGTTTTTATTAACTCCTCTTGCCCTTACTCAGGAAAAGGCAATTAAGGCCGATCTACCGGTCCTGGTTACTTCATGTGGCCAGAGTCCCGGACCTGTAAGACTGAAGGTGTTCATGAAACGACTGAAGATCGATCATGTTTACAATGTCATGGCCACGGCCGACGATCTCATTGCCGCGAAGAAAGAGGGAAAACCTTTCAAATCCCTCATCATTGTCACCGGTGCCAGCCTCAAAGGTATGGGGGCTGCAGGTATTTCATTGGAGGATGAGCTGGACCGAACCAAGGCGCTCATCGCAGAGGCCAAGAAACAGGGAATCATGGTTATCGGTTCACATATTGAGGGCATGGAGAGACGGTCTCAAGGTGCGTCCGCGGGTGATAACTCGGATGAACTTTCCATCGATACCGTCTGTCCCGAATCGGCCCTTCTTTTAATTCGGAAGGATGGCGATGAGGATGGACGATTTACTGCTATATCCGAGGATAAAAATATCCCCATGCTGGTCTTTGTAAAGAACATGGAAATACCCGTTGTATTGAAATCCCTTTACGAAAAATAGGATACCCCCCCATGAGCATGTTTACATATGCCGAGATTATTCTGGGTGTGATGGTCGCCGTATATATTCTGGCCAAGGTGTTCAAGCTGTCCACCGAGCTGTCCATGCTTGCTGCCGCATTTGCCGGTGCTTTGGCAGGGGGATTCTGGATTCCGGCCAGGCACATCGCGGAAGGTGCCATCACATATCTGGATATCAACTTGATTTTTATTACTGCCACACTTTTTATGAATATACTGAAGGCGTCGGGTGGTATCGCTTTTGTCGTACGCGGGATACTGCGTACATTTCATAAAAACAGACCGCTCCTTCTCGTCTTTTTAACCCTCCTCCTCCTCATCCCAGGCGCTTTAACAGGTGCGGGCAGTGTCACGGTGCTGATTACTGGCGGCATGGTGGCCATCGTTCTGAACTATATGGGAATTTCCAAGATCCGGACAGCGGCCATCATATTTATCATTGCCGGATTGAGTGCTGCTGCGCCTCCGGTGAGTTTATGGGCTATGATGACTGCAGCAGGCGTGAATATGCCCTATGTGGGTTTCTTTTTACCTCTGCTCGTTCCTTGCGTCATCGCCGGACTCCTCACCATATTTATTCTGGGTTGGAAAGGATCGGAAGTGAATCTGGAGAAAGCTTTCCAGGAACTTCCAGTGCCACCCGAAAAAATGAACTGGTTAAAAGTATTACTGCCCTTTTTAGTTTTTGGGATTTTCATCTTCATCGGCAGGCAGTGGCCCCATTCCACACCGATCATTGGATTGCCTCTGATGTTTCTATTTGCAGCAACAACGTCATTTATCCTGTCTCCTGTAAAGTTAAATTTTTTCAAAATATCGAGAGATACGGTTGAGCAACTGCTTCCTCTTATCGGGACTTTGACCTGCGTCGGCGTCCTCGTACAGATCATGACACTCACGGGCGTCCGGGGATTCCTGGCTGTCACATCGATCACATTGCCGATAACGGTGGTTTTGGCCAGTCTTTTTTTCATCATGCCGGTTTCAGAGGCCGTATTGATGTATGGTGCCGCTCCTGTCATTGGTGTTCCCCTGGTCTTGCTCTTTAATACGATTGGATTGGATCCCATCATTGCTCTGGCCGGAATGAGTGTTATCTGGCCACTGTGAGATGCCCTTCCACCCACAGCAATAATAGGACGACTGACAGTCGAAGTCGTGGGATGCAAGGACAACTATGGAAAATTTCTTAAATGTTGTATCGTTCCGGCCATCATCATCATGGTCATTGGGACATTGATGGTCATATTCAGTAGTC
>CAZYTI010001209.1:0-1956 GCA_964650065.1 uncultured bacterium | reverse complement strand
ATGCGGTCAAATGTCCCATGAACACGGTACTTGGAAGAATGCACTATGCAGTCAACAATTTAAAGAAAATGATAGAAAAAGAGTATGGAGGAGATTTACAAAATGTCCTGTCTTGAATTTGAGCGTACAGGCTATCTTTTCCTGTCCGGAGAACTCACCAGTGCAGAACGGGCAGCCTACGAGAGGCATCTGCATGCGTGTGCCCAATGTCGAGAGGCTTTGGAGGAAATGAAAGAAATCTGGGGACTGATGGAGCAACTCCCCCAGGTCAATCCAAGCGTAGACATGAGAACATCTATCCTGAAGGAGGCGAAAAGGAAGAAGGTCAGAGAACCTTTCTTTGAGCGTGTATTTAAATGGATAGCCCGCTGGACATCGCCTCGTGGACTGGCATGGGGTCTGTCGACAGCCGTCGTTGCCGTCATCGTACTCATCGTTTTCATCCATCCCTTCGATCAAATACAGAATGGTCGGAGACCGATGGAGGAGATTTTGGCTTGGGATGATGATTTCATGTCCCAAGTCGATTGGATGGACAGAGAAATTGATCGTGTCGAATCGGGGGCGCTACTGACGAATTATACTTTTGGTCAGGATGTGGCACCTCAATCGGAGGATTGGCTTTCACCCATGTCTGATGATATCGGCTGGTTTAGAGACAAAGTCGAGGATCTGGTAAAAACGATTTATGGCATATAATTTTTCGGAGGTTGATGATGAAGAATAAAGTCTCGAATATCGCGTTTATGGCAGTGGTTTTAGCCTGTATTAGCATATCTCATATTATGGCTCAGGAATTAACCAGAGATGGACAGACCCGTCAGAACCCGAGGGATCAGCGGCGTCGTGCACAAAACTTACAGCGTACGGTTCAGCAGGAAATCCTCTATCTAACACAAGAGCAGGAGGATGAAGCTCTGAAGTACATCCGGGAGACCTACACGGACAGAGCGGAGCGGTTGATCAGGTGGAAAGACGTGCGTCCCGAGGCATATAAAAATGCACTTTCAAAGGCTTTCCGGGAAATGCGGTTTATGGAAGAGTTGAAGGAGCGGGACCCGGATCGATATGCCCGGGTTATGGAGGAAAAACGCCTCGAGAGTCAAAGCAGAGAGCTTGCCGCAGCTTATCGGCAGTCGGATGACGATGCTGAAAGAGAGCGACTGCACAAGGAAATGGAAGACCTGTTGAGTAAACTCTTTGATTACAGGCAGATCAACCGACTGGATGAAATCGATCGGTTGGAAAAAAAGTTAGAAGAACTGAAAGCGGCGAATCAGGAGCGTCTGGATAACAAGGCCGAAATCGTCCAGCGTAGGCTCAAGGAACTTTTGGGAGAGCGGAGGGGGTTTGAATGG
The DNA here is from genome assembly GCA_964650065.1 of uncultured bacterium. Lineage (GTDB taxonomy): Bacteria > Zhuqueibacterota > QNDG01 > QNDG01 > DSAB01 > CAZYTI01. Next base: position 598 of record CAZYTI010001209.1, on the reverse strand, counting down.
TGAGGGAAACAGAGTTTCAAAAGCAAACTACGTTACCAAACAGAGTTTAGTAACGAGGTGAGGAAGGATTTGAATGGTGAGCCCCATGATGGAAGCAAAAAATTTCTTTAAGTAGTTAATTAAAATTGTTGTTTAAAACTAAAGCCGTTGTATAATCGAATTCAACGGCTTTTTATATTTGATCTCTACTCCCTTTCCAGATACCGTGTCGTAAAGAACTCATCCTTCACATTGGGATTAAAGACGATTTCATTGATTCGCAGTATGGATCTTCGTCCATTCTGTTTGTTGACCATCTCTAAATGGATGGGGCGAAATTTGTGATTTATCTTGTCCAATTCCCGAAATTCATGGATCGTGAGTTCCTTGTGCAGTTCTTCATCCAGATCGTAATAGATGGCTTTGCGAAGTACAAAATTATCCTTCCCGATCCATGAAATTCTTTTGGTGAAACCGTTTTCATCGGCGATGTCATCGTCCAGCGGTACCATTTCGATTTTCCAGCAAAGGGTGCTGTTCGCTTCTTCTTCACCCAGGAGTTCAAAATTGAAATCATCCAGGACCGGGGGGGTCATGTCGGCATAAGAAAATTCGGATC
>CAZYTI010001208.1:0-1957 GCA_964650065.1 uncultured bacterium | reverse complement strand
GCCGCCCCGGGACATGGTCCGTTCGGAAAAAATGGTAACCGATTTTCCATCCTTGGACCATTTTGCCTCGGCCACTTGCGTTCCAGAATTGGTTTCACTTTCAACTTTTTTGCCATCCAGAGTATAGGTCGTCTCTGTCGAAATTTCTTCTCCGTCCCGATTCGTTCGATAAGATACAACGACGAGATTGTTGTCTTTATGCTCGACCACCATTTTGGAACCGGCACCGCCCCTGCGGCCGCCTCCGCGGCCGCCTCCACCGCCCATTTCACTCTTGTCGGCGTTCAGCGTCCATTCCCCTGAAAAATCAACCTTACCTTCCTGGGCAAGCAGCATACATACACCCAGCAGTAAGACTGCAACCATGATAAAAGCAACATTCCTCATAACAGTCCCCTTTCGATGAAGAATTAAAATATCATTATCAGAATAATTCAATATCTAATACTTTTAACACCTGATTTGAAGAAAAATTGTGCTTAAAAATCCATTTCTATATTTTTCTTCCGTGTCTTTCAGTGACATTCCGTGGTAAATGTTTCGTTCCAGCGTTTCATACATTATGGACAGGTTGTGTTTATCTCATACCCGGAGGCATTCTCCTGGGAGGCATAAACGGATCGAGATTGCCCTGGCTGCGCCGGGTGGCACCGGCACCACCGATGGCATAAATATCTTTCTTTTCCCATCCCTTCTCGACCAGATGCATGTACAACGCCTGTTTGGCATCATCCAATCCGGTCTTGGACGTTACGTTGAGCAGGAGGTTATCCGTGTCCCCGAATTTCTTTTTGTAATCGTCGATGGTAATGAGGGCACGTTCGATATCCTGGGGATCGAATTCCACACAGATCAGTACTTTCTTTTCATTCATCTGTTCAATGAGGTCATCATCCAGTTCTGTGAAACCGGAAATTAGGAACGGTTTCTTGGCTTTTTCCAGCACCGCCGTGAGTGTCGCCTTGGAGGGACTCATCAAGTGGAGCGCGATGGCCTTCTTTTCCATGGCAGCCAGAGCTGCACCCCCCTGCTCCGTGAGTCCCTGGTTGAACCAGACCCCATCTTCACCCGGCATATCGATTCTTCCAAAATCGAGAATGTCCTTGGCGATTTGCAAGAATTGGATATTGTGGTCAAAGGTCTCAGCACCCATGATGCCCGTGGTAAGGGTCATCCTACCACCAAAACGGCGTCTCATCATCTGGACCATATCACCCTGCTGCTGTGGTTGTTTCAGCTCTTCGATTTTTTTCGTCATGAGGTCGGACAATTGGTCTGTTGTTGTCGCGTCCAGCCTGGACCAGCTTCCTTCCATGCCGAGATCGGGATTGATCACGGCAACGGGCCACATCAATCCATTGTAAATATGCTGACGATCGGCGATGAGGAGGTCTTGTCCGGTGACATTGGCCAGATTGATGGTACCCTGGAGGACTAACTGACCGGTCTTCCTCAAAATTTCAGGATTTAATTTTTCGGTATCATCACCCGTATCATGGTAGTCCGGGTGACCGCCTTCCCCCTGCGTCATCAGGGCCAGGGACTCGATACCCAGCTCGATGAATGCCGAATGGTCACTACCACCGGGTCCGCCCGTTCTGGGCTTGACAGCAGCCAAAACATCTTGATCCTGATTTTCTTTGATGACGTCCCATATCGATGGAAAGTTCAGAGCTCCGGGAGCACCGATTTCATCACCCAGAGCCACCATATCCATATTGAAATAGGTGACCACATTGTCCATTGTGACGCCATCGGTCGGTTCCTTCACCCAGAAGCGTGATCCCACCAGACCCATCTCCTCCGCCGTCCAGAGGCAGAAGATCACGGTACGCCTGGTCCGGATGTTGTGCTGTTTCATCAACCGGGCCACTTCCATCACCACGGCACTGCCCGATGCATTGTCTTCGGCACCGTTGAAGATCTGTCCATTGGTCATACCCAGATGATCGAAATG
>CAZYTI010001207.1:0-1960 GCA_964650065.1 uncultured bacterium | reverse complement strand
TCAGCAAACTCCCGAACAAAGAAGTCCCCCACGGAGATCCTTTTCGGGACATGTGGCGGAACCGGGAAGTATTGGAAAAGCTGGAGGTGATCTATGATCAAGCAATCCATCGTTGATCCGGACATAAGAGCCAAATCATTCATGGCTGCTGAAAGGCCTTGGACGTCAATAGTACTGAAATCTGAATTTTCAAGAATGTAAAACTTCCCATAGTTTTCGTTTCCATACAGGTCCGGTTCTACTATTTCAAAAAGAAACCGCTTCTCATCCTCCTCCAGCAGATTCTTCCTGATCTTCTCCAAGGCCACTGGTGGGTGTATAGAGTGGAACTGGGGATTAATAGAATGACGAGATAGTAATGCCAGCGAAAGTTGCTCTTTCGGAACCTCCAGGGTGAGGAAAACCGTGTTATACCCCAACTCAATGCTGTTGTTATAGAGCATATTCACCGCAGCCGTGGTCTTGAAATGACCTGTAAACCCAAGGAGGACCATCATCGTTCCCGCCTCGATCCCACCTATCAACTCATCAACTGGGCGGATGAAGGTTAAAAGCCCTGCCGGTAAGTTCTCTCTGGTCTTATAGATCTTGGATGGACGGGGATGCTCTATCTCCTTAACTCCTTCCGTAATGGCTGAAGTGATCTGTGTCAACTCGGTCCGTATCTTCGACAGGTTAAATTCTTCTGACCGTTGAGATACATCTGCAAGCTTGTAGTTGATAGTTTGACGTGTCCGAAATTCCCTCTCCTGCTCTATTGTAGCCATGACTTCGGTGAAGGTGAGTTCCTTGTCAGCTTGTGTAACCTGATGCGTAAAACTCAGATCCTGAACAGCAAACTCATATCTAGGGATATCCCCCGTCTGGTCAGCAAGCTCCTTGATCTTTTTGCAGACTCCGCATTGGATCATACAAGCAGGGTAAACTCGATGAACAAAGGCATCTAGAACACGTCTTCTTTTCTCAATAGGATCAGGAGAGAAAAAGATATATCTAAAGATTCTCTGGGTCTTCTCTTCAGGGTCGGTAGTTTGGGCTTGTTGTATCTTTGTCAGGGGATTCGCCATATTCTCCTCCTCTTATAGTTTTACCTTTAGTTTATTCACGGCCAAATCGCAAAGATTGACGATCTCAAAATCATTCTTAGTTGCATAAGAGATGATCGATGGGAATTTGTCCTTCCTCCCCTTATGAAAATACCATGTAGTCTTATGGTAAAAACTCCGATTCTCCAAGACCTGAAGAATCGTATTTCCTTGGAGTTTATTCTCCGCCTCACCATACCCGCTTGTCAAAATCAACACATCCATCATAAGCTTTAACACGGAATCGGTTAGAGCATGCTTACCAAACAATATCTCCAAGAGGTCAAATACATTGAGTAGTCTATAGGTTCTAATCAGACCCCTTTGAAGAAGGAGATAACAAAACAACCCCATGACCTTAGATTTATTTCTTTCATCCCAAAGGAAGTAGATATTCTTTGTTGAATCCAGGTTCTTGATCTGCTCCAAAACCTCCACCCCAGGAAACTCAAACGGTCCCAGTGGAAGGAGATACCGGGCGACCTTTCGCTTGGTCCAACACTCGCATAACACCCGCTCTTTCTTCTTTATCCGGTATCCAGTCCAGTCGCAAAGATCACATCCTTTTCGACGGTCCCGGCATTCACAGAAAGTCCATTCCCCGCCTACCCGGACATACTCCGTGCAATTGCACTTTTCACAGCCTCTCACAGGCTGCTTTGTTTTGATCTCCATGACTGGTTCCTTTGTATTTTTTACAGGATTCGATTTATGTAAAAAACAGGAACGCAATATATTACTCTTCTCTTTTTCTTTCTTAATATTAAGAATATTAAGAGAAGATATTGCGTTATAGTTTTTTACAGGATGCTGTGGATCGCCTGTTGTATTTATCATTTCTGTTGAGATATTCTGTATGTGACTTCCTAAAATCC
>CAZYTI010001206.1:0-1966 GCA_964650065.1 uncultured bacterium | reverse complement strand
AAACTCTTGCTGTATATTCGATACTCTATTATCTATAATATCATTTTTTTCTATACCAGGATGAAACCGTAACCAAAAATGCCAATGAATGGAACCGTTACACCATCACCTGTCAGGACAATAAGATTTATGTCGTGCTGAACGGCCAGCAAATCATCGATATGGATCTGAATTTATGGACCGAATCCCATAAGAATCCCGATGGAACCCGGAATAAATTTAGGATTGCCTATAGAGATATGACTCGAGAGGGTCACATTGGTTTCCAGGACCACGGACAGCCGGTGTGGTTCCGTAATTTAAAAATAAAAAAGATATCGATTTAAGAGAATCGCTGACGAAAGGAAAGTGATGAAACAGGATAAAGACAAAACAACCGGTAATGAATCCTCCCCCAAAAAAGGGATGGAGAGAAGGGATTTCATTCAGGGTCTGGCGACCGTACCGGTATTGGGCGCTTTTTCTGTTGCTCTGGTCAGCAAAATTCTCCATGAGAAGCCAAAGTCCTCCGACCAATCAACCGGGATAGCATCGGAAAATGTGTCGGATATCCACGTCGCCCTTTTAGGAACCGGTGCTCAGGGTCAGGTCTTGATGAATGCATGTTTAAAAATTCCCGGTTTACGATTTAAGGCGGTCTGTGATATCTGGACATCTTACAACCAGAAACGATCCTTCCGGATACTAAAGAAATACAAGCACGATGTCAATGCATACGAAGACTTCCGGGAGATGCTGTCCGTGGAAAAGAATCTGGATGCCGTGATCATTGCGACACCCGATTTTTGGCATGCCGAGCATACCATCGCCTGTCTTGAGGCAGGGCTTCATGTGTATTGTGAAAAAGAGATGTCCAATACCCTGGATGGCGCTCGGAGCATGGTGGAAGCCGCCAGGCGAACGGGAAAACTCCTCCAGATCGGTCACCAGCGACGCAGCAACCCACGATACCTCCACTGTTACCAAAATCTGATCAAAGAAGCAAAACTTCTGGGTCGTATTACGTCGGTCAATGGACAGTGGAACCGGTCTGTACAGCCGGATCTGGGCTGGCCTCAAAAATATGTTATCGATCCCTCTGTCTTGAAAAAATACGGATTTCGGTCCATGTACGAATTCCGTAACTGGCGCTGGTACAAAGGATTGGGGGGAGGGCCTATCGTCGATCTGGGTTCCCATCAAATCGATATTTTTAACTGGTTTTTAGATTCCCGGCCCAAATCGGTGCAGGCCAGTGGTGGAACGGATTATTATGAAAAAGCAACCCATGAATGGTATGACACTGTTATGGCCATATACGAATACGAAACCCAACAGGGCAAGGTGAGAGCTTTTTACCAAACATTAACGACCAACAGCAGCGAAGGGTATTTTGAAAACTTTCTGGGCGATCAGGGAACGCTGCATATCTCCGAATCTGCCAACCGCGGAGGGGTTTACCGGGAGCCCACGGCCCCCCAATGGGATGAGTGGGTTTCCCTGCAGTACCTCGATGCACCCCAGAAAGAGGGTGCTCAGGATGAAACCGGTGCCATTCTGGATGTTCGAGAAACAATTGCTCCGGACAAGCACACCCTGCCTGTACAGTTCAATGATCCCTACCATAAACCCCATCTGGAAAACTTCTTCAACACCATACGTGGACTCGAAACGTTGAACTGCCCTCCGGATATTGGTTATGAAACGGCAGTCACAGTATTAAAGGTGAACGACGCCGTGGAAATGGCCCGAAAACTCAATTTCAATCCCCGGGAATTTGTTGTTTAGCGGAGTGACTATGGCAATCGAATCGAACTATTCCAAATGGCAGTTAACCGCACTCATTATCCTGAGGGTATTGATTGGATGGCATTTTCTCTATGAAGGAATTGCCAAACTGATAAAACCGGGATGGAGCGCTGCCGGATTCCTGCTTCAATCCAAATGGATCTTTACACGACATTGCCGGCATCTGCGATTCAACGGG
>CAZYTI010001205.1:0-1968 GCA_964650065.1 uncultured bacterium | reverse complement strand
GAGATTTTTATATCATTACGCCTGACAATCCGTACTGATGAGACGACTTCAGGAAAAGACACGACCATGGTTTCTCCCAATGGGAAAGGCGTCAAAGCGATTTTATCTTTGCCTGCATGGTCATGGCCATGGAATTTTTGGGCAACACGGTAAATAGAGTCTGCGTTTTGATGATGCCGATCGTAACTTAGCTCCCATTGTACAAAGAGGAAAATAATTAAGAAGGTGGCCAATCCCACAGCCAAACCAATAATATTGATAAAAGAATATCCTTTTTGTCTCTTGATGATCCTGAATGCAATTCTCATATTGTTGGTAATCATGGCAAGACTCCAATATAAGTGAAAAAAGATGAAAGAAAAGGCCGATCGAAACAGGTGCCTCCAGTACCATTTTCGTGCATCTGGAAATCCCTCTTCATGGCAGATCTCTTCAAACTCTTCCTTCAAATCACCCAGCAGACTCCTCTCGTCCCCAGCACGTGCCAGGTGGTTGAGGATCCATTCTGCCAATTTGGGCGGTCGCTTCTTTGATTGAATCACGATAATTAACCCGTATCAAATGTCATTTCTGTGATGCCATGCCAGACTGAGTGATATACTTCCATGGCTTTTTTTAAGGCCTCTGTTCCAGTAGGTGTCAGTTTATAGAACGTCTTACTCCGTCCCCCCCTTTCAGGGGTGGGATCCCCCTTGATTCTCTCGACATAGTCTTTCCGGACCATCTGTTCCAAAAGACCATACAGCGTCCCGTACGTATAGTCCTTTTGGGCCACCCGGAGGATCTGTTTCCGAATGGTCACACCGTAGGCGTTTTCCTTCAATCTCCATATGGCTAACATAATCATTTCTTCGGCTTTACTCAAGTCCTTCATGGATTCTTCTCTCTCTATATTTTCGGGTTTCCAGTACAAATATATGTACGGGTTACCCGAGAATATGTTTCACAGAATCATTTTATGTTTTGATCCCAAATATTTTGCATTCCCCTCTTGAGAGGGGTGTCCCATCTCCCCTTGACCAGCTGTTGCAAATTTGGATAGGCTGTCATTTCGACCCCGATTTGCCGGGGGAGAAATCTTGAAAACGCTCGGTTTGAAGATTTCTCAGTCTTCCCGAGTATCAATAAAACCTTTTTATTTCTCTTTCGGGACTCCTTCGAAATGACAACCTAATCTGCAACACCTGTTTAGATGGATGCCTTATCTCCCCTTGAGGGGATTGTCCCGATTCTCAATTTTCTTTTTATAATGTCAAGTCGGGCCGGGGTGTGTCTATTAGATGTGAATTTCATTGAATAAATATTTAAGGAATGCCTGTGAACAACCACTTAAAATGAAAAAGCATGATGACGTTATTATGCGATTAATCGTTACTTCTCCACTCCCAACACAATCGTCAATCCCTTTCGGATCCAGGAGATCTTTCAATTCGGCTAACTTCACCGCTTCCGACATCTCGGGGGAGTCCACGATCTCCTGAATATAATCATCGAGAATCGATGTGCGGTACACCTCCGCCACTTCCCGATATTTATTTGCCAGGTCCGATTCCATATGCTCCAGGTGTTGGAGTAAATTCTCCAACGCAATGAGTTTTTCTGAATTCGATATATGGGGTGATTCCATTTTTTCGTCTACTTTCTCAATATGAAGAAAGACGGACATTACATCGTCTTTCATACGACATCGGGAGAGCTCCTATCCCGTATGAATATGACAGAACTGTTGAATAGCCTTCCTGAAAATCGATTCATACGCGTTCATCGATCATTTGTCGTATCGATCGATAAAATGGACACCATTGAAAAACATTTCGTGATGATAAAAAATACTGAAATTCCCATTGGGGAACATTATCGGAAGGCCTTCTTTGACCGAATAAAATTTTCGGGGAGTTGATACGGTTACTTTCATATGACCTAAAAATAATATCCTTTACAATCTTCAATCCAATGTTTTTATCGTTG
>CAZYTI010001204.1:0-1969 GCA_964650065.1 uncultured bacterium | reverse complement strand
ACCATACCCATGCTGACCATACCTATCGACTTCTTCTGGAAAACAGTTTTTACCATGCACCACAATTGGCGGAATTATTACAAGAGCAGTTACCGGAGATTGAACAGGCGGTTCGTTTCCTTCCCAGGGATCAAATCCAGGTACGTTACCAAGAAAAGATGTTCATGGAAAATAGAACAACGTATGCGGATGCTTACATTTTTAAACTCTTTGATTTTGAGTTTAAAGAAGGCAATCCGGAAACTGCATTGGATGCGCCTTTTTCCATAGTGATCACTGAAGAGATGGCGTACAAGTATTTTAGTACAGATCCTCCCATGGGAAAGACACTGAGAATTTCCAATGAACACGATTACACGGTAACCGGTGTTTTAAAGGAAATCCCTCACAACACCCATTTCCATTTTGATTTCTTTCTCACCCTTACTGATGCAAAAAAATTTTTTAGTATGATGGACAATTGGCGTTGGCGAAATTTCTGGGTCTACATAATGCTCAAGGAGCAAGCCAATATACCGGATGTAGAGAGGAAAATGGCTGATTTGATCGCTGAGAAGTGGGAGGTTCAACCCGATGAACCCAAACCTGATTTTCGTCTCCACAGTATAAAGAAGATTCATCTTTATAGTACGGATCCGAGAAAGGAACATGAGCCCCAGGGGAGTATTCAGTATGTCATTATATTTTCAGCCATTGCCGTGTTGATACTTATTATTGGTTGTTTTAATTACTTGAATTTAGTGACTGCTAACGCTACTATTCGGGCCAAGGAAGTGGGTATCAAGAAGGTTGCCGGGGCGACACGCAAACAATTGGTGGAACAGTTTATCGGAGAATCGCTCATCCAGTTTGGAATGGCTTTGATGTTATCAATCCTTTTCATAGCCATTGTTTTACCGTCTTTTAATGGGTTTACAGGCAAACAACTGTCTCTGTCACAAATTTTTTCGTCTGGATCGATGTTGGGTGTGGTCAGCATCCTGCTTGTGACGGTGCTTCTGGCGGGGGCGTATCCGGCTTTGCTTCTTTCGTCGTTTCAGCCGGTGCGGGTCATCAAGGGACTGCATTTTGATGGATCTTCCAAATCGACTTCAAGGCGGATACTGGTTGTTTTTCAATTTACCATCTCAACCATTCTGATTATATCGGCCATGTTTATGTCCCGGCAGGTCCGGTTTCTTTATAACAGTAACCCGGGATTTGATAAAGATTTTATTTTGATTGCCGAATATCATGAGAGGGATAATTTTAAAAAATATGAGATGCTTAAGGCAGAACTAATGAAGCACAGTCAAATTGTCAATGTCACTTCAGGGTCACGCTTTCCCTCGGGTGAACTGAACAATTATACTGCGATTTATCTTGAAGGGCACGAAGATTACATTTTAACCCCCATTGTGCATATGGGTGATGATTACTTTGAGACCTTTGGTATTCAGCCTCTTTATGGCAGGCTTTTCGATAATTCTTTACAATCGGATAAGGATGATGCCATTATCCTTAATGAAGCTGCTGTCAAGCAGTTGGGATTTCATGAGGGTGCTTTAGGGAAAGAATTTTATCTTACCTGGCCGAAATCGAATCGAACCGTGATTGGTGTTGTAAAAGATTTTCACTTCGAATCCCTCTATGAAGAAATTGAGCCTGCTGTTTTTGTGGTGCATCCGCCGCTCTGCTGGCAGATGGCCGTTAAACTGAGACCTCAGCAGATACAAACAACCATAGGATTTATAGAAAAGAACTGGAAAGCATTCTATCCCGGCTGGAGTTTTGAATATAAATTTGTTGATCAGCGATACGCGGCCCAGTATCAAAAGGATAAGCGCACTTTTCAATTGATGGGCTATTTCACGTTCCTGGCTATTTTCATCGCTGCTTTGGGTTTGTTTGGATTGGCATCGTTTTCCACAAAACGGCGGGTCAAAGAGGTGGGTATGCGAAAGGTGCTGGGTTCTTCTCTGGCAGAGGT
>CAZYTI010001203.1:0-1973 GCA_964650065.1 uncultured bacterium | reverse complement strand
TTTCAGACAACCCTTCAGCCACGGATAAGAAAAAGGGCGTCAGGAAGATCCTTTTGACGGGCATTTTCTGGCGTATCTTGATCATTGAAGCCGTCCTGCTCCTCTGGTCCCTCGCATACCGTATATTGACGGAGGGGACAGATGTTGAGGATCTATTTTGGTACGCCGTGAGGATCCTGATCCTCATAGGGATCATCATTCTGTTTATGATGGTCACCTTCAGAGGCTTTCTCGCCAGGAAAATCATTTTACCCCTTGAGGCCATCGTTTCGGCCAATCGTCGCCTCCGGGAGGACGAACCCGATGCCCAGGCGGTTGATCTGCCCGATGATGCGCCGGAAGAGATCAAAGAAATCGTTTCAACCCGTGCCGAGCTGCTGAAGGACATCCTCAAGGTCTCCGAAGAGCGGCTGCGCCTCGTCACTTTTGTGCGTGACACCTTCGGCCGTTATCTCTCCAAACAAGTCGTTGATGAAATCCTTGAATCCCCGGAAGGGAGTCAGATCGGCGGCCGGAGGGAAAGGGTCACCATCTTGATGTCTGATCTCCGGGGATTCACAAGCCTGTCGGAGACCGAGGATCCGGAAAAAATGGTTCAGATCCTGAACCGGTATCTTGAGAGCATGTCCAGGGTCATTTTAGAATTTGACGGCATCATCGATGAATTCATCGGGGATGCGATTCTGGTGGTCTTTGGAGTGCCCGAAAAAAGAGAAGATGATGCGGCACGCGCGGTCGCCTGCGGTCTAACCATGCAAAATGTTCTCCTGGAGCTGAACAGTGAAATTATCAAGGAAGGTTACCCATCTCTTGAGATGGGCATTGGCGTAAAGAATCCCCGCCCAAAGGACGGGGCTTTGATCAAGCCCCCCATAGGGGGGCTGTATAGCTTGCCCCAAAGGAGGCAAGCTGCGTTGTCCCGCAGGCATAGTGTGTTAGAATTTTAATCTCAACTGTTCGGTTTTTTTGTCTTTTCTCTCTTGATATTTTACATACTTTCGTATCATTTCTGAATCTAGACCGACGGTATCGACACAGTACCCGGGCGACCAAAAGTGGTTGCCCCAGTACGGTTTCTCTCTCAGATATGGAAATTGCTTCAGGATCCTTATGGCCCCCCGCCCTTTCAAGCGACCCAGTAAATCCGATATCGAAACCTTTGGCGGAACCATGATTATCAGGTGCACATGATCGGGCTGCACGTTCAGTTCAATCACTTCGCATCCAGCTTGCCCGGAAAATACCTGGATGCAATTGTATACCTCTCGGCCCACTGGACCGTTCAATACCCGGTACCTGTATTTTGGTACCCATACGATGTGATACTGGCAATGCCAAATGGCGTGTGTTAATCTACGAAATCTGCTCATCTGCTTCTCCTTTCTCAATGTTGCGGGAACAACTCGAGATTAGGAGTAGCAGAGGGCAGTCCTATTGGCAAAGCCAAAGGACTCTGACCCCGCCCAAAGGACGGGGGTTTCTATGCCGAACTAAAAAAACCCACAGGTGAAACGGAAGTCTCAAAGGGTTCTAGCCGTTCAGGAGTAGAGTGTCCACGATGCGGAGAGCTTTCTCATTTAATGTGGGTTTTAAATAAAAATCACGGGTTGTGCACATATTGTGGGCATACCTGGCCCATCAAGAAATCTTCATAGCATCATTCTGGAACAATCTTTCAACCTTAAAAAATTTACTGAAACTTTTACAGCCTTATAATCATGCCCTTTCAAACTCTGAAGTCCTAGACAATTACAATGTGCCAAATCCCGTCCCAGAACCAACCACCATGCTACTTCTCGAGTCTGGACTGGTGAGGCTGGCAGAATTCAGGAGGAAGCTTAGGAAGAGATAATCTGCATCAATAATCAAATGAAAAGGCAGGGTTTTTTGCTCTGCCTTTTTATTAAGCACCCTATATATTGTATGTAATGCGTTCATGCTAATACTTTCTTATTTTGTTATTACATTTAATA
>CAZYTI010001202.1:0-1973 GCA_964650065.1 uncultured bacterium | reverse complement strand
CGAGGTCGAAGGAGAGAAAACCACAGTATACGAACTTCGTGTTGGTGATGGAGAACTGGGTAAGGTCATAGGGAGGAAAGGTCGAACAGCAAAGTCCATCCGTACATTACTATCGGCTGCCTCAGCCAAACGGGGGAAAAGGGCTGTGTTGGAGATATTGGAGTAAGTCGTCCCCCTTTAACAGGAGATTGAATGGGCGGGGTTGAGTTTTTGATTTCAATTGGGAGGATCGTTCGACCCCATGGGATTCGCGGTGAAGTCAAGGTTTCTTCTTTAACCGATTGGCCGGAGATATTCCAATCGTTCCGATCTATGTATCTGGAATCGGAAGGTGACCATGGCGAATGGATAAAAGTTGAAAAAACCAGGATCCAAGGGAACCGGGTCGTAGTAAAATTGTCGGGCATTGATAATAGAAATCGTGCTGAGTCGATTCGCGGATTTGTGCTCAAGATTCATGAGAAAGACTGTCCGCCTCTACCTGAAGGTTATTTGAGGATCGATAAACTCATAGGCCTTAAGGTAAGCACGATGGAAGGTGAAGACGTGGGCATCCTCAGCGATGTTTTGCGAATGCCGGCACAGGATGTCTATGTGGTAGACGCAAAAGGAAGAGAAATATTGATACCCGCAGTGATAGATTTTATCAAACACGTGGACATCGAAAAAAAAATAATGCTCATTGAACCCATCGAAGGACTCCTTGAGTAAAATGAAGATTGAAATTGTGACACCTTTCCCTGATATGATGAACACCTTTTTTAATGAAAGTATGATGAAAAGGGCTCAGGAGAAGGGGATTGTGGATATCAATATTTGGAATTTACGGGAATTTACTACTGACAAACATAAAACCATAGATGATTATCCTTACGGTGGTGGACCGGGTATGATCCTGAAACCGGAACCTTTATTTCGGGCCATGGATGCGATTCTGCGATCATGTTCTCCGGGGATTCCGAAGGTAATATTTATGACGCCTCAAGGGGAAACATATACACAAGCAAAAGCTTGGGAATTGACCAAGGAAAAGCATCTCGTATTTCTCTGTGGGCACTACAGGGGCGTTGATGAGCGTGTGATTGAGGCATGGGTCACAGAGGAGATATCGATTGGAGATTATATATTAACAGGCGGCGAATTACCCGCGGCCGTGATTGTAGATTCGGTTGTGCGGTTACTCCCCGGCGTTTTGGGTGATTTTGATTCGGCAGATGGTGATTCTTTTTCAAATGATAAGCTGGATCATCCCCATTATACCAGACCCGAAGAATTTCGGGGCATGAAAGTTCCCGAGGTTCTTCTCTCCGGACACCACGCAAAGATCAGTTCATGGAGAGAGGAAAGAGCACAAGACAACACTGTAGATAAACGTCCCGATTTGTTAAAGAAATTAAATCGATAAGTAAATTAAAAAGTAGATTAGGAGGTTGTTGCGAATGGATGCATTGAACATGGTAACTGGTGAACAGTTGAAGACTGATACTCCCGAATTTGGGCCTGGAGACGATGTTGACGTTCATTTTCGGGTAATTGAAGGAGATAAAGAGCGAATTCAAGTCTTTAGAGGTCTGGTCATTAAAAGACGGGGAGGTGGCGTCAATGCGACGTTCACCGTACGTAAAATGTCCGGCGGTGTTGGTGTTGAAAGAGTATTTCCCTTGCATTCACCCAGGATTGCGAAAATCGAACGGACCCGGCGGGGTAAAGTACGACGTGCAAAACTCTATTATATACGAGATTTAAAGGGAAAAGCGGCCCGAATTGAGGAGAAAAGATAGAGGCGAGCGAATCGCTCACACCCTTTGTATTTAAAAGGCTTCAGTATTTCGGGTTGCATACTGAGCCTTTTTTATTTTATCGAGGTGAACGTGTTTTCAGATATTCTGATAGAAAAACTTCAATCGGTCGAGAAACTGGCTGTCCTGACAGGAGCTGGAATTTCAGCAGAGAGTGGAGTGCCTATATTTCGG
>CAZYTI010001201.1:0-1973 GCA_964650065.1 uncultured bacterium | reverse complement strand
CAATCGCACTTTATTTTCGGGCTCAGGCACCAAAACTCCTGATTTTGCCAGGACACAATTTTGCAGCTCGATACAGAAATAAAAAATGAAGGTGAGTGATGTTCTTACATGAAATTTTAACATATCTCCCTCCTCTCAAAACATAAAAATAGAAACAACAATTTCCAATTCTTCTGACAGCAATCTTTTTCAGAACCTGACTTATTTGATGATACGAATCTCCTGAAATGGTGGATAGGGAAACTCAACGCCCCGTTCAGTAACCATCACACCGTCATGGAGACATGCATATAAATGCTTTCCTCTACCCCATTTTGGAACGGGCATGTGGACCATGTATTTAAAAGTGAATGTATGATAGAGTGGAATCTTCATATCCCCATGCCACTTCGGACCTAAGGGAGATATTCTGGGGGCAATCATTCCCTTTCCCATAGCATGTAAATCGAGATGAACCTGAGTTTTTTCAGGATCCGCATTTCTGTCATATCTATCCCGGTCGATGTAAACATACCCGGCCTCTTCTAATTTTTCAATGAGGATTTCCAGTGTTTCTCCAGCAGCAGGCCCCGCTTTGATGTTTTTTTGTAAAATCTTACGGACGTCCAGTACGTCTTCCCAGAGTTTTTGAACCTCCGGAGGCAGGGTTGTTTCACCTTCTCGCAGCACATAGGCAACTCCGCCTATGTCCGCATCCATGATCCTGCGCATATCACCGGCACCATGGAGTATACCCACCAGATCGCCTCTCCGGATCACATAATCATCATTGTTATGTTCGTTTCCCTCTGGATCTCTGACAAAAACATTCTGCTCGAGTTCCTCCAACCTGGTTACACCCGGCACGATTTTATCGAAATTTCTATCCAAGTATTCCGCAGCTTTTATGCCCATTTGGCGATGAAGTTCTATCTCTTTCATCACCCTTCTCGACAAATAATCGATGATCAGATATTCGGCAGAGACCATCCTCTTCGCATATTTATCACCTAAAGCTTTGACCAATTGGATGTAATCAGTATGTGAAATGCCGTCGGTAAGTGGTCGCATTTCTGACCCCTCGGCAAGCGCCAGCTTTTCTGAGTAATTGACACCGATTCGTTCAGGATCGCGCTCAGCAACAAATTCTCTGAGCCCCATAAATCTCAAATCCAACTCCGCGTCCGGGGCTTCTGGGTCGTACTCATTCTGTTGATCAAGATCTTCGGCTTCACTGCCGATCATGTCGTAAGCCCCGGGATCTTCTACTTCACGGCCAAATTTAAAAACAACCCGTTCGATTCCGTCGCCTCCACGGTCGGTAAAGATGAAAATGCCGGAGTTGCTGCCGAATTCATAGGCCAGGGGATCGGGTGTCCATGGTCGAATCACGTGGATCCACATGTCGATCTTGTTGTCCCGTAAAACTTGTGGCAGAATGTGATTAAATTTTTCCCGGCGGATCTGATTCATCAATTCCACCGTATCTTCCGGTTCATGCTTCTGGGCGTGAAGTGCCTGGACAATGAGTAACAAACAAAAGAAAGACCGAAATCGTTTCATTTTAAATCCTCTTCCCACCCCATCTCCTTGAAGAATTCCTCCCGGGCTGGAAATAGAAATGAAAGAATATCATGCAGCTCTGGATCCATTATCTTGAGGTTTTCTGGTGTGAGCGGCATGCCGTTATAGGACCGATGGCTGCGAACACCGTAGTAGATATCCAGGCCGAAAGCCAGATATTCATCGGGATAATCGTCGACCGGCAATCCATCCTGTGGACGGTAAAATTTCCGCTTAACGGCTACTTCAGTCGCTGCCTCAAGTCGCTCCTGGACTCCCGGATAGGCTTGCATGATACCCCCTCGATGGATCAAATGAGTGATCTCCTCAACAGATGCATCACGCCGTAAGTTTCTCGGCCCGCCAAGCCGCAGGTAGTCCGGAATTATCTCTTCATCCTCGAGGTCTTGACTTCGAATGCCCAGGCTCCG
>CAZYTI010001200.1:0-1975 GCA_964650065.1 uncultured bacterium | reverse complement strand
ATGTGCCTCATATATAGACCCACCAAGCCATGTGATACAAGTAAACCAGTATAAGGCAGCAAACGTTTTCAATATGAATGTTCCGTTTATACTCATTTCGGTATTTATCCAAAAGGTCAAAACTTTGTCTCCGAAAATGAGCAAATATATCGTACCGGGTGCCATAATACTAAAAAGCCATTTTACCGATCTGAAATACATTTCTACCTGGTTTTCTTTTGTATCGATGGAGACCGATTCACTCATGAAAGGATAAATGACCTTATCGATTGTCCTACAAAAAGTTCTCCCCGCCCTTTGTGCCAACATCTGTGGAATGACGAAAAAGGTTACCTGACTAACACCGATGAGAGAAGCAATGATCATCTTAGGGAGGTGTTTTAAAAAATTGACGGCCACACTGCCCAGGAATTTCCATTTACTGAAGTGAAAAATGAGAGAAAATGTGGAACGCTCCCATGCAGGAAACAGCACAATAAATTTTCTTGAGAGCAACAAATAGAATATGACCACACCAAGCATATTTATCACCAGAGAAACAGAAATCACAGATACCAAACCATGACCCAAATAAAGAAATAACACAATGGCCAACCGATCCAATGTGACCAATCCAATCGTTTGAATTGCCAAATAATCGAATCTCTGGAATCCTCGTAAAACGCCCCCAAAAAACATTAGCAATATTGAGAATAAGAACATAAAAGAGATGAGACGGATGAGTACATGTAAATTGGATTGTAAATCTTCAGATACTTCAAACGTTCTCATATAAAATTGAAATCCTAGAAATATCAATAGGCTTCCTATAATAGCTACGATGATATAGAAGAAGAAACCGATGCGGATGATGCTCGATACCCGGTTCGAATTGCCTTTTGCGTGATATTCGGCAACATATTTTGTAATTGAATTCGAAAATCCAAGATCAATGAGTGAGAAATACCCTGTAAAAGCCATCAAAACATTCATCAAGCCGTAAGGTTCTGTACCCAGCTTTTTAACGATATACGGTGTAGTTATGAATAACAGCACCATGGTCCATACTTTGGCCACCACACTATATGATAAATTACGAAGGAATTTATGGGAACGTCGCATGAAAACTATTTCAACCTGTTATGAAACACCAGAATTTCAGGACCGTTTATTTTATTCTTTATCGATTGTACTGAATATATCACCTCCCATTGCTTTGAAGGCATCAATTCATCATAGAACGTTTTATAACTCGACTCTATTTTCTTTGAATCATAAAAAATCAGCAAGTCTTTATTGATGATGATAATATTCGCAATCACAGAATCCAATGAAGTGTATGAATGTAAACCTTCGACATAAACTGCCTGCTGCTCATTTGGGACTTTTGGGAATTGAGAAGTGCCTTCCAGTAAAATTCTATCGCTACTGGTTGTATTCAAATTCAACCATTCGGTAACCAGATCCCTGGTGTCCGGAAGTGTATATTTCCTTACATCCTCCCAACTGAAGGTTATACTCCTGTAGAAATATAAACCAATGAGTGTAATTGGTATCGCCAAAAAAATGATGCGGATATGTTTTTTATAGCGAGTCAGCCAATAACTCCATTCAACAACCGGTAGCGGTAATATGATAAATCCCATGAGAAGCCCTGGTATGATATAGCGTCCACTGTATGCTGTCTGTGAAACATTCGTAAATATCAAATAGAATAACACAAAAATGCTCAGTGGGTACAGATAAAACCATTTCCTTTTCAATAAAATGAGAAAAACAGACGCAACGATGAGTAACAGGTTTAATTTCCCAAAAAAGTTAACAATATATTTGGCATATTCAGTCCATAGATTAATACCGTATGCAGTATCAAGTAGAGATGCACCCTCTTTAAGTCCTGATAGAGCCGCAATATCTATTATGACATTTTTTAAGTAGATTATTATACCCGGTGTCAATAAAATATAAATAACCATTGAAATAAGACCATATTTCA
>CAZYTI010001199.1:0-1978 GCA_964650065.1 uncultured bacterium | reverse complement strand
AAAATGAATTGAAATTTGGTTGTCAAAAGTAATCTTCGGCCTCGCGTCTTCAGGCATCTGTAAAAGACGTTTACGCGCTTTGCCGTGGGCAATGATGGTTTCGGATTTTCCCAAAGCTGCATTACCCTGGGAGTGATCCATATGATGATGTGTATTAATGATATACTTAATATCCCCATCAGCAATACTGTCCAATGCGTCCCGAATTGAATCTGCAAGGGGTGCGAATTGCGTGTCGACCAACAAGATCCCGTCGGGTCCTGCAGAGACGGCGATGTTGCCTGCGACATCCCCAGTGGCTTCAAGCATATAGATATGACCGGCCACGCTTGTCGTTATTATCCTGACACCATCGAGGTCCGGCATCTCATCCTGGGAAATAGCCGGATCGAAAGAAAAGGCAAATATCAAAATGAAGCTAAATATTTTTTTCATCGGAATTCCTTGTATAGCATTAAGAATCTATGGAGGAGAAACGCGGCCAGGTTCTGGGTGTTTTCAGACATATCATAATTTGGAGCCACTTCAACGACATCAATTCCGACAAGACGAACGGTCTCACAGATAATGTTTATTGCCTGAATCATGTCCCGGGGACTCAAACCGCCAGGTATGGGTGTCCCGGTCCCCGGTGCATAACATGGGTCAAAAACATCCATATCGAGAGAAATATAAATTCCCTCTGTCTGGTCGCTCAAGGTTTTACAGGACTCCTCTAAAATCCCTACGATTCCCTTCTCCCAGATATCACTGATCGAATGAAGGATGATCCCATGGCGTTTGAGGTAATCATATTCTTGAGAAGAAACCAAGGCCCGGTCCCCGATCATGACGAGATGATTACCCTTTATGATTCCCTCTTCAATTAATTTCCTGAAAGGCGAACCATGCCAGATATCATCAAGGGTGACATACGACTGCCAGATGTCAGGATGAGCATCGAAATGAATGACTCCGATATTGCTGAGCTGTTCTTTTTCCTGAATGCCCATTAAAAGACCTTTGATGACAGGGTATGTCGTTGAATGGTCACCCCCGAGTATGATGGGGAACGCTCTTTTCGTGACCTCATAGCTGAAAGCTTCGATGGTGTCGATGGTCTTTCCATAGTCGGTAGGAAATATGGTCACATCCCCCAGGTCGAGGATGGAAGGAAGGTCTATATCGATCGATTTCTGTTGTTGATAGAAATCAACGATTGATCCTGTCTTGAAATAGGTCTGGGGATTATACCACGTGGATGCCTTCCGTATGGCAGAAGGACCGAGTCGTGCCCCGACTCTGTTGGTTACGCCGGTATCAAGAGGCACACCAAAAACACCGATGGAATAGTTTGCCAGATTTTCCAAGGAACCGTAATCGGATTTTAAAAATGTGGGGATTCCGGTATGGGCAAATTCTTTGCTTTTATCGATCATGAAACTTCCCTGTTTTGATTACTTTTATCTGACGGGTTTCTCCTTGATTCCAAGATAATAAGCCGTGTTGGCGTCCGGATCGATCTTCACCTTTATTCTTCCCGGCAGAGCGCTGAGAATTGGATCCAGTCCCGGACCATGTCCTGCACTATCGCTCCATCCGTGTATAACAACGCCGATGGTCACGGCGCCTTCGTATCTTCCGCGACCGTAGTAGTCATAATGATCCTGTATTGCCACGAGGTCTCCGAGACGAAGCGTTTTCAAATCATGTTCCTCAACCGTTTCAGGACAGGTTGTCTGAATATCGTAATCGACGTTCTCTAAAATGAAAAAACCCATTCCCAATCCTGAGCCCATGATATGTCCGGGGATTTTCTTCACCACAGGAACAACGAGTTGATCACCTTTGATTTGTATGCCCAAGTTCTCTAATAATTCAGGTGAAATTTTGTTCACCCTCACATCCTCAAAACCTTCGATCTTAAGCCCCACACCTCGGGCCTTCACCTGAATTTTATCATTTAAAGTAAGTGCTTCAAGGACATCCCTGGGAAACC
>CAZYTI010001198.1:0-1983 GCA_964650065.1 uncultured bacterium | reverse complement strand
CAACTGAACTATATCAAAAAGCCGTCGTTATCGATTGCCTAACGTTCGGTCCTACGTTACAACATCCGGAGTATCTTCGAGAAACGCGGGATGCAGGTGTCACGGCTACCCATTTCACTGTCTTTCAGGCCGCTGATTATCTCCTTGGAGCTTTGGACTATATTGCCGGATGGTACGAGATGGCGGAACAGAACGACACCATCATCGCCCTGAAGCCCGATGACATCGTCCGGGCCAAAGAAGAAAACCGCCCTTGCGTGATCTGGGGAAGCCAAAATGCAAAGCCCATAGAGGAAAATATCAAGCATGTTCGGATTCTTCATGCCCTGGGATTGAGAATCATTCAACTGGCCTACAACGATCCGAATTACATCGGCACAGGGGGCGGTCAGGCCGATCGCGGCCTTACTGAATTCGGCCGGGAGGTGATCGACGAGATGAATCGGGTCGGCATACTTATCGATGTGTCCCACTGCGGCGACAAAACCGTAATGGACGCCATCAAGTATTCAGAGGCTCCCGTTGCGATCACTCATGCCAATCCGAGAGCCAGAGTGAATCATACTCGCAACAAAACGGATGAGCAGATGCTTGCCTTGGCCGAAAAAGGAGGGGTCATTGGGCTCACGGCGTGGAGCCCCATAACGATGGTGAAGGAGGGGGTGCGTCCTGACATAGAGGATTTTCTCGATCAGATGGAGTATGTGATCAAACTCATTGGTGTCGATCATGTCGGTTTTGGCCTTGACCTGACTCCCCATTGGGATTGGGACCCTGATGATTATTACAACTGGGTCAAGAAATATCCCCGGTTGGCTCCGGCGAATATCGAAGAGAGAACGGTTGATGGCCTTGATCATGTTTCCAAGATAAAGAATGTGGCGAGAGGTCTGGTTGCAAGGGGTTATTCTGATGATGACACCCTGAAAATCCTGGGGGGAAATTTTCTCGATCTTTTTCGGAGGGTGTGGAAGGGTTGAATCCCTTGACACACCACAGGGGGAACCATGGACAAGGTTTTTGAGAAGGTGACAATTCGAAGGATGGAATTGAAGAATCGACTGATGATGTCGGCAATGGTCACCAATTACTCGACCGGCGAAGGACAGGTCACGGACCGCCTCATAGCCTACCACCGGGAAAGGGCCCGGGGTGGCGTGGGGATGATTGAAACCGAGGCGGCTTATGTCCACCCATCGGGAAAGGGATATGCCAACCAACTCGGTATCTACAAGGATGAGTTGATTCCGGGGTTAGAACGGCTGGTACAGAACATCCATGCCTGTGGGGCAAAGGCGACGATTCAGCTCCACCACGCAGGACGCAGGACCTCAAAGTCTTTGACCGGGTGGGAGGTCGTCTCTCCCTCCGCCATTGCCTGTTTTGAGGGAGATACCCCCCCAAAGGGAATGATTATCGCGGATGATTCCGGAGGCACCCTTCCCAAAGAAATGACTCGAGCAGAGATTGCCCAAATGGTGGGCTGTTATTCCAATGCCGCTTGCCGGGCCAAGGGGGCCGGTTTTGATGCCGTGAGCATCCATGCTGCCCACGGGTACCTGGTGAGCGCATTTCTCTCGCCGTTTACAAACAAAAGGGGGGACGTTTACGGTGAGGACAGGGAGGGAAGATGCCGCTTTCTCCTGGAAATCATTGGAGCGGTTCGAAAGGAGATCGGCGAACTCCCCATCATCGTAAAAATCAACGGGGATGAATTCGTGCAGGGTGGCCTTTCCCTCGATGACACCAAAGAGATGGCTCCCTTGATCGAAGGGGCCGGAGCCGATGCCATTATTGTCTCTGCAGGAACCGTCGGACAATCGGAAGAGGATTTTCCCATAGACAAACCAACCTATACCTTTCTCCGGTCCTTACCCATGTATACGCCCAGGGGAAGCTACCTCCACCTGGCACAGGGGATCAAGGAAAGGGTCCGGATTCCCGTCATAGCGGTCGGACGGATTAACACACCTTCTCTGATTC
>CAZYTI010001197.1:0-1986 GCA_964650065.1 uncultured bacterium | reverse complement strand
GGAACTTCCTTCAGGCTTTCTGACGGATAGCCCAATACGTTTTCATCAATCACAACCGTTTCACCGGGAGAAAGGTCATGAACATCGACGCCGAAAAAGGGCACACTGTTTCGCCATGATCCTGCTCGCATTCGGGGTTCCCTGTCATCATTTCTTGAAATCATGACGATGACGCGGCCAGTGATCGCTTCATCATGAGTGCCGGAGGGAAACGAGATCTCAAACTTCAGATTTGAACTTAAGACCTGTGTTTCAGGGGGGGACTGGCATGTGGAAAACAAGCCCACGAAAATGAGAAGCGATACGAAATAAACAGTTCCTTTTTTACTTGCCTTCATGGCTTCCTCCCTTATATTTGACGCGTATTGTCAAAAATTAACCACACCTGCCCGCCGCAGGCAGGTGTGGTTTCTTTTTTTCTCTCCTTTTCATAAAACTTTTGACACTACTATTTGACATGAGACATTTTAATTCCAACGGGTCTAGTCGTTTCATGCTTGATCCATAGGATCAAATCAGCGCGCTCTAATTCATGCCGATGGCCGATACGAACATCCTTACCCCTGGGAAGGGTCTTCCCGTCGATGGAAACGATCGCCTCTCTATCACCCCAGTTTTCGATCACAAAGGCAGGATTGAATACCGGAGCATTCTCAGAACCGGCCAAGCGGACCCGTAGATCCTGGTTACCGGATGATTCGACCCTGGTCAGTTTATAGGCCCGCTCTCCCCGGTCATACCCCTAGCTGGTATATCCCCTGCCCTGGATGGACAGCTCGGGTGCCTCGGCCCAGCTTCGTGCCACCGTGACCAGTTCCTGAATCGATTTATCTGTCATGCCGTAAAGACCGTTCCACCAGCATCGGTCGCCCGCCTCATGAACCGGCGGGTAAGAGATGGGAAATCCCAGAAAATGAGGACTGTCATGATGAGTGATTTCCACATAGCCCATCCTCTCTTTTGATACTGCTGAACGGCAAATGCTTTTGTCTATTGTCTGGGCGACTCGCGCTCGATAATGGTCAACTCGCTTTTGAGGTGAATCCCCTCCCCTGTAATCTCGACATCATAGGCCCCCTTCCTGGCAAAAGTGAGATAGCGGAAAAAATAGGCTTCCGGGACATCCGTCCTCTTGCTTACCAGGTCCCACCGGATCTGGTTAAAGCCCTTGCGGGCAGACATGGAAGTAGACCAGATGACGCTCCCGTTTTTGGCCTTGATCTCAATGGTCACATCTGCATCTGCAGTGAGATAAAATGTAATGGGTACCTTTTCCATGGTACTGTATTTCGGATCGCGATGGGAGTCGTTTATCCAGGGCAAATGTGCAACAGGCGTTTTGAAAATGGTCGATTCCCGGACCGTGTCTTTGTTGAAAAGTTGATGGATAGGCCTGAGGTTCATTTTATAGATTCCCCGGCCATGGGTTCCCACGACCAGGTCCATTTCCCTTTCCTGGATGACCAGATCCGAAATACAGGTGGCCGCCATATCGGGCCCGAGTAGAGACCAACGCTCTCCCCGATCCACCGATATATATACACCCCGGTACAGACCGGCATAGAGGATGTTTTCACAAACCGGATCTTCCAAAATCACATTGGCGACTTCGTCAGGAAGGTTGGCCTTGATCGATCGCCATTCCCGGCCGTCATTTTCAGACACAAAAAGATAATTACTGTGGTCATCGTCATTGATTCCCGTGACCGCCACATAAACTCTCGATGGGCTGAAACGAGACGGGCAGATACTCCGGATATACCGGTTGGGAAGCCCTTCGGAGTATTCTGTCCATTGAAAGCCGTCATTGCGGGTCACCCAAAAAGCCCCCCTGTCCGTTCCGGCATAGAGAACGCCCGGTTCCATAATCGATTCAGCGATGGCCCCCATGGCTACTGATTTCTTCGCTTCGATGGCAGAAACAGACAGGTACGGACTGATCACTCTCCAGGTATCTCCCCTGTTCAGAGATTTAAAAATAAAGTT
>CAZYTI010001196.1:0-1986 GCA_964650065.1 uncultured bacterium | reverse complement strand
GGTTCTGCCATGTTTCCTTAAAAGTGTCGAAAGATTGGATCCCAGTACCCGGTTTTACACGTATGGCCAGAACACTGAACGAATCATTCGGGGCAAGACGGAACAAGACGGGTCCTATTTCTTCGAAAAAAGAGGTATAATGAAAATCTTCCACTACACCGATCACGCGGACAATTCTATCATCGTACCGCAGGGTCTGTCCTATGGCTTGTTGCCAGTTCATTTCTCGAACAAATTGGTCATTGATGACGATGGCCACATCGCGATCCGTACTCAAATCGGGATCGAAGAAACGTCCTTCTTTGAGGCGAATTCCCAGGGTTTTTAGGTAGTTAAATCCGACATCGAACCGGATAACTTCGTATTTTTGAGCTTCCAGTTCTACAACAGCCTGTTCCTGGGATCGGCCGATGGCATTGAGGGTTCCTGCAGTCTGGATCACATTGGGATTTTGGGCTACGGCATTTTTAAAGACATGAAATTGGTCTGCTTTTTCGAGGCGGATATTGATCACGTGGTCTTGATGATAACCCCAATCGCGTTTCCGTTGGTATTGATTGTTTTGCAGGAAGGTCACGACAAGGCAAAGGATCAGGAATGTCAATCCGAATTGAATGGACAGCAATATACTTGTAAATCTCTTTTTACCGCCTATTTTTACCTTGCCCTTCATTATACGCACCGGTTGCAGTCTCGAGATAACCAATGCCGGATATGCACCTCCTCCTATTCCTGTGAGTACCAATAGCACGATTATAAATATCCATAGATGAGTACCACCTAAAGTATTGAGCAGTCCGATTTCGTCGTTGGCCCCACTGATTTCCATGAGACCCGGCAGTAATATGAATTCGGTTAGAAAGAGTCCCCCTATCAGGGCTAAAAAACAGAGGAGCAGATTTTCTCCCAAGAATTGATTTATCAATTGTATCCTTTGACTGCCGACAACCTTGCGGATGCCTATTTCTTTGAACCGGCGCGTTCCGGAGGCCAGGGTGATATTCACGTAGTTGGAGCATGCCTGAAGCAGCAGAAAAAGTCCAATCACGAAAAGCATGATGAGTGCCTGAGGAGTCGAACCTGATGATATAGATCGATGTATTTCCTGAGATTCCCAGGAAAGAGTGGGGAGGGGCTCTAAAAAGAAAGAGGCGATAGGTCTGTCTATACGTTCTGCATTATGACGCTGTACATACCGATTCATTTGAGCTGAGATCGTCGATATATCATCAGGATGATTCACCTCAACAAATGTGGCCCCGACGAAGGTCCCCCAATCATTCATATCCATCTTAACAATGTCTTTCAACGCCCCATAGGACCCCAGAATACTGAATTGAAAACTGGTATTAAAATGAAATTTTTCTGCCACCCCCCGGATAAAAAATGATTCTTTGACTTGATCGCTAAAAGTAATAACCACCTGTTTCCCAACCGGGTTTTCATCTCCAAAATATTTATCGGCCATGGCTTCGCTGAGAATGAGTGCCTGCTTGTCAGATAGAGCCGTCTCATCACCCAACCTGAGAGGAAAGGTAAACACACTCAAGAATTGGGGGTCCACAAATCGAATCGCTTCGTTGAACACCTTATCCCCATAACGCACGGTCCCTGTTCGATCATTTATTCGAATCGCGTGTTTAACCTGGGGGAATTCCGCCGCCAATATCGGACCCAGAGGCTGGGGTGAGTCTCCCCAGCGGTCGGCCCTTTCATCCCCCTCCAGGGTATATCCGATCATGAAGATGTTTTTTGCATTTTCATGAAACAGGTCGCTGGTATATTCCAGATCGAGCATTAAGAAAAAGACGATACTGCAACCTATAGCCACGGATAAACCGACCATGTTGATGCTCGATGAAAGTTTGTTTCTAAGCAGGCTGCGATATGCCATTTTGAAATAATTTTTAAACATGATTGTCTCTGTGATAATTTATAACTTACACAGGAGCCTCTTCTTTTACTTTAAAGAATGTAAAATCCCCA
>CAZYTI010001195.1:0-1986 GCA_964650065.1 uncultured bacterium | reverse complement strand
TGTAGTAACATACATAAAAGGTCGGTTTAGGTTCTGTTTTACAGATTGGCAGAGATTGATTGAAAAAGTACTGAAAAAAGTTGTATAGAAGTCAAATTAGGCAAGATTTTATTTCAGAGGAAATTATATAAAAATTATCACTACACTAACATAAAACGTTTCATCTTTCTTTTCAATGAGTTACAAGAGAAGAATGCACCTTTTTAGAAAACTCCGGTATTATTATCCGAAATTGTCTGAAAATCATCCCGTACCATTTATTATCGGAGATAAGGAGTTTTCCTCCCCTGGTTGGAGGCTACTCTGTGTACACAAGTCTGTGTCGGCCTGTTAATAAGGCATTTTCATGTCATTGCATATTGTTTGAACTGTGATTTGTGTGATTCCCTTGATTTCAGATCGTGATCATGAATTATTTATCATTCCTCAAGCACAGGCAATTTTCGGAGATGCACCGTCTCAAGCAATGCATTGAGATCCTCGCAGGTTGACCAAAACAATTGCTTCTCTCGCATTAACGTCTCGGCGTCTTTTGTGAAGCCCCCATGGGCAAAAAGCCAGATGTGCAATGTTTCCAGATCATCTCCTTTGCGCTCCCTGACCCGTTCAGCCTGGTCAAGTAGATGTTCCACGATTTTCGGTCCGACTTTTTGACCGCTCCACCACTTGCTTTCCGCAATCCACACCTCGATACCAGCAGCCGCAAAAATGTCAATCTCCATCCCCTTGCCAGCGCCCAAGCGGCTGCGTTGATCGATATAGGAAAATCGATTCGGCATCCGAATGTCTTTCGGGCTGTGGAAATATTGTCCGGGTAGGGTTTTGCCTTGACTATTCCAGAGGAGTTGAATCATAAAAACCTCAGCCAGATATCCCTTGTATTCGGTCACCCGTTTGTGGAACTTTTGATATATGATTCGGAGGCTATCTCTGACTTTCGTTTCAGGCTCTCCAACGACTTCGATCCTGCCCCAGACTCTCAAAAAATCCAGCAGAATCGGATCGTCCACTTTCCGGAACCAACCGCCTAATTCCATATACTCAAGCAGGTCGCCGCGCGAGAGTTTGATCAGCACATCCCGAATCACTTCTGGCGGCACATCCTGCCCTTCCCGTTCCCGCAGTTCCCGCCGAATGCGCTCCAAATCCAATCGGTCGCCTTCTTCCAGGGCAGACAGATAGAGCACCCATTTGGTAATACCATATTCGTTGATCCGCGCAATCCATCGATTGACCTGATCATTCAACTCGCCCCAGATGAATCCGGACGACAGATCGACGGCTAACATCGTATTGACAGCTTCTTCGTCGGCGAGCGACTGCCCTTGTTTGGCGGCCTGACGCACCACTGCGGTGATATAGAAAGGATTGCCGCAGCAGCGGTCAGCCACCACTGGCGCCATCTCCTCTGTGAGTTCAGCTTGATAATAGTGAGCAGCTTTAAACGCTAGTTCTGTCCCCCAATAAGGCGTCATCGGCATGATCTCCTCACCGTCGAACCGGCCGAAGAGGGCGCCCCGACCGATGATCTCGCGAGCCAGAATACTCATCGCCGACCCGGTCACAAAATGCGGACAGGCCAGCGATTCCACCGCTTCTTGCATATAACCGACCACACTGAAGTTCTGCTGTGGCAGCCGGGTGTTCTGAAATTCATCTAAAAACACCACGATTGGAATGTCATCATGATCAGAGACCCATGCGGGGTGTTGCACAGCCACTTCTTCAGGGGTGGTAATATCTTTTTTCTGAAGAAATTTCAACAAATTCAGGGAACCTTTGAGTCCCAGGGACATGGGAAGTCGGGCCTCACAGACTTCCAACAATTCCTCGCGCCTCACTATCGTCTTAGAAAGCAGACCGGGTTCTCGCAACCGAAACGCAGCATACCACCGGAGAAAATTTTCCCCATAATGCATCGCAAACTCCCAGCGGTCCACAATCTCGTCAGGAAAACTATAATACACTGGAATAACGGCCTGAGGG
>CAZYTI010001194.1:0-1987 GCA_964650065.1 uncultured bacterium | reverse complement strand
GGTGTTGCGTTTGTCATGGCATCAATTCCCGATATCGTTCCTCCACGGGGAATTGTTTGGAAGACGGTCATACGAACCGGCCATGACGCCATAAGGAAGGCACGGCCGATAAGTGCCGGATTCATAGGATTATAACCGAGGCCTCCGAAAACCATTTTGCCAACCACGATTCCCACAAAAGCGCCAACAGCGGGTAGCCAGAGAGGCACCTCAGCAGGCAGGTTATATGCCAGAAGGAGGCCGGTCAAGATGGCACTTCCGTCGGAAATGCTCATGGGGCGCTTCAGAATCGCCTGACATAAAAGCTCGGTTACGATAGCGGTAATAATGGTAACCATGATGACCCAGAACGCTTGAATACCAAAAAAGTAGACTGCACCAATCCCGGCAGGTATCAAGGTTGCCACGACTGTGTACATGATTTTCGGTATGGAATCACTGTCTTTAATATGGGGAGAAGGGGAAATATAAAACTTGTTTTCCATATAATCTAATCCTCCGTCAATCGGTTTTAATCGTTTAGCTTGCTTCTCGCTGTGTTTCATTCCACAGGGCTTTACCCAGTTTTATATAATGGATGAGGTTGCGTTTGGCAGGGCAAATGTAACTACAGGTTCCACATTCAATACAGTCGAGAACACCTATTTTATGTGCATCTTCGATTTTATCATATTCGATGAATGTGGCAATCTGACTTGGAACGAGTTTCATGGGACATACATCCACACAACGGGCACATCCGATACACGGACATTCAAGGCTGAGATTTGCTGTTTTTTCGTCAAGAACGAGAATGCCGGATGTTCCTTTGATTACGGGGACTTCAACGGTTAACTGGGAGATACCCATCATGGGGCCTCCATTGATTATTTTGGCTGCGGAATCGGTGAAGCCCCCACAAAAATCGATGAGATTTTGAAAAGGGGTGCCAATACGAACCTTCAAATTCTTGGGTGTTCTTATCCCCGGGCCTGTTACTGTCACGACTCGCTCGATGAGTGGTTTTTGGAAAGAAACGGCCTCATATATCGCCAGGGCAGTCCCTACATTATGGACCAGGCAACCCACATCCATCGGCAATCCACCAGCAGGAACCTCTCGGTTCGTGGCTGCCTTGATGAGTTGTTTCTCGGCTCCTTGCGGGTATTTAACGTGAAGAGGTAGAATACTGATATTTTTAATTGATCTCGTTTTCTCTGTCATCAGTTGAATCGCGTCGGGTTTGTTTTTCTCGATACCAATAATTCCACGACGGGTATCCAGAATTTTCATAATGATCTGAAAGCCGGCAAGTATTTCATCAGATTTTTCAAGCATCAGGCGATGATCAGCAGTGAGGTAGGGCTCGCATTCCACGCCATTAAGTAAAGCCGTATCGATGGGCTTCTCAGCAGGGGGAGAGAGCTTGACATGTGAGGGGAAAGCGGCGCCTCCCATGCCGGCAATCCCGGCCGCTTGAATACGCTTCTTTATTTCATCAGGAGGAAGGGAAAGGTAGCCCGGATCGGATTTCACAGAATCAATCCAAGTATCATTACCATCACTTTCGATGATAATGCTTAAGAGTGTTGTCCCCAATGGATGGGGTCGAGATTCCACGGCAGTCACCGTCCCCGAAACGGAGGCATGAGAAGGCACTGAAACAAATTTATCTGATTGACAAATCATTTGACCCGTTTTTACCAGGTCTCCTTTTTCAACGATCGGTTCCGCAGGCGCACCTATGTGTTGCTGTACCGGGATGAAAACAACTTCCGGAAGGGAAAGCTCCTGAATGGGTTGATGCTCGCTCCATTGTTTTTCCTCGGGTGGGTGAGCACCTCCCCAAAAACTTTTCCGATGAAACATGCATTCTCCTTATATTAATCACGGTTTTGTCAAAAATTAACCACAGAGCACACAGAGAAAGGATTAATATTATTTATGTTACAAAATAAAATCTAACCTCCCCTCTGTGACCTCTCAAATATCGTATCGTGTGATATGA
>CAZYTI010001193.1:236-1992 GCA_964650065.1 uncultured bacterium | reverse complement strand
CCTATGAGCACTTTGGCCCTCCTTTCTTACTGGCGATCGAAAAGGTTTTCAGGCGCATCCGGAATGTGAAGTTTCGCATTCAGGCTTTTCACCGCTTGCTCCCGGACGAAATCGATAAATACGACTCCAAAATCGTGCTGGAGGCTCTCAACAACTGTATTGCTCACCAGGACTACATCCAGAATGCTCGGATCATCGTTACGGAAAAGGCTGACCGGCTGATTCTTCAGAACCGTGGATGCTTTTTCGACGGTAGTGTAGAGGATTACGTCCTGCGGGAAAGAACCCCCGAACGATACAGAAATACCTTTCTGGTCCAGGCTATGGTGAACCTCAATATGATTGATACGTTGGGTATGGGGATCCGCCGCATGTTTCAACAGCAGCGTGAACGTTACCTTCCCATGCCTGAATATGATCTTGGTGAAACCGACCGTGTGATCATGACCATTTATGGACGGCAGATCGACGAGAATTACGGGCGCATCCTCATGGAACGAAAGGACCTCAGCCTTGAGGAAATTGTGGCCCTGGACCGGATCCAAAAATCGCAACCCATCGACAGGGAGGTCGCGAAACGTCTCCGCGACAAGAGGCTCGTTGCAGGCCGGTACCCGAGACTCTACCTGGCGGCGGACGTCGCCCGGGTTACTAACAGCCCCGCAGACTATACCAAGCACCGGGCTTTCGACAAACAGTACTACAAAGACCTCGTTCTCACGTTTCTTCGCCAGCATCGGGAAGCCAGACCTCAAGATTTCCAACGGCTGTTATTAGACAAACTGTCCGATCTTTACAGCGAAGACCAGCGTAAGGCCAAAGTTCGCAACCTGCTTCAGGAGATGGCGAAGGAGGAGAGCATCATCAATGTCGGTGCACGGGGCAATCAAGCGAAATGGGTTCTTTTTAAGGATAATAATGGTGTTGATTAGTTTGGAGCAAAACCGGACGGAAACTATAACCCTCTGAATACAAACAAATAAATTGTTTATCAGGTTCAATCTAAAATTTTGAATTTAGATTGGCTTTAGATTGATTTTAGATTGGACCATAAGGGAAAAGGGGCCTTTTTAAGCGTATTTATGTAAATAAAATTACTTAGCTTGGCAAGACCCGGATTCTCCAGATTCATGTTAACATAAATAAAAGGCAACCATTTTTTTAAATTTTAGCTTTTTTCTATAAAAAACCCGTAATATCAGGAAGATTAACTCGGAGATTTCACGCCTCTGAGGTGTTCATTTGCAAGTCGAAGATCCCGTTGAAAACGGGGAAATTGGCGACTCAGGTGGTGCCTAACGGGTTAAAATTTTTCAGATAAAAAAGAATGTTTTTTAGGGGGTACAAACTGTACCTTGGCGATTCCACTCGGAATTAAACATAAATGAAAAATATTACTGTAACATTGAATTCTACTGAAAAGTTTTCATAAAATTATCAGGCGAAGATATTGTATTATTAATATTTTTTAATTTCGTGTCGGCCATTTATCGTAATTAATTACGGCTATTAGGCCGTCAACTCTAATGTTAAAAGCACTATGAAACATCCATTACTGCCATTACCTGAAAGATCAGAAGAAAAAGACAAATACTATGCGGTCTTGGGCAGAGCTTTGGCATATGCAACGGAATTTGAGCAGAATTGCCGAAAATTGGCACACTTATTTGATATAGAAAATACTGAACAAGATTTCGGGTATGAAGTATGGCTGCTAATGGAGAACGGACCGTTGTTTAATAAGATCACTGACCTT
>CAZYTI010001193.1:0-226 GCA_964650065.1 uncultured bacterium | reverse complement strand
GAAAAGCATGATCTGACAGAGTTGGATTCTAATGAAATTCACAAAGCTAGAAAGGCACGAAACCTAATAGCTCACGAAATAGCTATAGATCATATTCGCATGATGAATACGCCAGAAGGTAGAAGGGTATTTGAGACATATATTTTGTTAGCAGTTCATGAAATAGCAACAGGAAATCAAATTGTACTTGATGTTACTCGTATGTTGGGTGAAGGCACTCGGGAGC
>CAZYTI010001192.1:0-1995 GCA_964650065.1 uncultured bacterium | reverse complement strand
TGGGGGATTTTGACCCGGCCACAGGTGGGGGATTTTCAAGTGGCCATCGGGGTATTCTCCAAAGACAACCGAAGGTCTGCTTCGAAGAATGCCACGTTATGATGCTACTTTTGAGCGGAGCCTGCGGATGGTTTGAAAAAATTGGTGAAACATTCAGCAATTCATGATATCAATCTAGGTAGGAGTGAAGGGCCCATCACTCCTAGATTTTACACATCATCGGAGGTGTATTTCTTAATTGAAAAATAGTGAAAAAATACTGAGAAAGGTAAATCTAACACAAATTAAAAAAGACCTAGTTTCTCATTTACTTGATCAGAAATGGGTTTCAAGCAATGAAATTGATGAAATTAATGCCATAGTAAGCCATTGGCTGCAAAGTCACTTTTTCCAATTGCCCTTTCTCACGAAATCAATTTTATTAGAATGCCAATGGTTTATAAGCGAGTATTTTAATAATAATGCGTTGGACTTGATTGCTGACAGAGTCTGTGTTCCTGAGGAGCCTTATCAGTTAACACTAAATTTCCTGTTTGATAATTTACCATATCCACCACGCTCGGTACACAAATTTACTTTCATTGATCTTTTTGCAGGGATCGGAGGTTTCAGAATAGCTTTCCAAAATGCGGGTGGTAAGTGTATTTTTTCATGTGAGTGGGATAAATTTGCAAAGAAGACATATGAAGTAAATTTCGGGGAACAACCATATGGAGATATCCGCGATATAAACAAAAGCGATATCCCCGATCACGATGTGTTATGTGCTGGTTTTCCATGCCAGCCTTTTTCCTTAGCCGGAGTATCGAAGAAGAAGTCTCTTGGTAGAAAACACGGGTTTGAGGATGAGACACAAGGAACATTATTTTTTGAAATAAAGGAAATTCTACGAATAAAACGACCAAAAGCTTTTATTCTAGAAAATGTTAAGAATTTACTATCACATGACAAAGGTCGAACTTTCGATGTAATTTACAGGTCTTTGACTGACCAGCTTGGATATATTGTTAAATATGATGTTATTGATGGCGCTAAATGGCTACCTCAACACAGGGAAAGAGTTTTTATTGTAGGTTATGATCCAAAACAAATTCAAATTAGTAAATCGGATATAAATATACCCAAACAACCATCAAAGACCTATTCTTTCCCAGAACTGAACACCATTATTGAAGAAAAGGTGGAAAACCACACATTAGGACCAGGTACGTGGGAGACTTTGATCCGACACAAAGCTATGCATGCTGCAAAAGGAAACGGTTTTGGTTATGGGATTCATGGTGTTCCGATTAAAAAAGGCACTGTTACTCGCACGATTTCAGCTAGATATCATAAAGATGGAGCAGAGGTACTTATCGAACAGAAAAATGAACGACCGCGTCGGTTAACAATTAAGGAAGCTATGCAACTTATGGGATTTGATCCCAATAGATTTATTTTCCCTGTTTCAAATACGCAGGCATATAAGCAATTGGGAAACAGTGTTATTGTGCCAGTTGTCCAGGATTGTGCTATGGAGATGGCAAAAATCCTTGAAAGGGCATCAAATGACATTACTTGATCGCTTTAAAAACTTGTCATTGACGCGGTTCCTTGAGGAAATTGAAACTAGCAAGTTCTTTTGGATTGTTAAAAGGTTATCAGGAAATGATACCGGCTTAACAGGTGGCCATCAAGCTGGCCTCTATCTACCACGTTTTTATATCGAAGAAACGCTACCAGAAATTTGCACAACAAATGATTACAACCCGTCTGTTTATATTGATGAATGTTATTTTCCTGCTCAAGGTGATTCTGTTTTGGGCCTGCGTGCAATATATTATAATTCAAAATATTTCCCTGGAAAAGGCAGGAGAAAAAAGTATGACGAATTTAGAATCACTCGCTGGGGAGGCAGGTCTTCTCCGCTCCAAGATGTTGAAAATACTGGGAGTATTTTCATTTTCGCAATCGCAAGACATGAAATGAAAATTCAAGCAGTAGGATGGGTTGCAT
>CAZYTI010001191.1:0-1995 GCA_964650065.1 uncultured bacterium | reverse complement strand
TACGTCACTTGGTGAAAAGTACGATACTGAGGTGCATATTTTATACGTTATACCGGAGTTAGGAATTCATGAATCTTGGTACGGGAATTTCGATATGTCCCACATCGAAAAAATTCATGATTGGGAAAAGAAAACCGCCAAAAGCAGATTAGATGAAATCTGTGACAAATATCTTCAGGGATGCAGATTATTTAAAAAACATATTGCTATTGGTGACCCGGCTAAAGAAATATTAAAATATGTTGATACCATAAATGCAGATATGGTTGTAATGGCGAGTCATGGAATGAAGGCTCGATTTCATTTTGGAAGTGTGGCCGAAAAAGTGGGGAAAAACACCTCAATACCAGTAGTTGTTATACCCATTCATAAAAAATGATAATAGTTTAATTTTTAGTAATTAAACCACTTTCTATCTTTGTTCCGTCGATTCAAGCCTTATGATAATTTCATAAAGTTCAAAGATTCATCGCATATCGAGTTACAATCTCATGTTGATATACGGCTGGTAGCAATGCCCTGCCGTTGTATTCAAAAGGGATTCTCTAAATTCGAAAACCATGCATACCTATGATAAAAGCGCTTGCACAATATTGTGGTGTGATTAATTTAAAAAACATGCAATATCAACAAAGCATAGAAAAGCTGGCAACCTTTGATACTGATACCTTTACGCAGATTCGCTCAATGTTTTGGTATGTTGTAGATACCTCAGGATTTAAGATGTTCGAAAAACCCTTGTCCACCATGTTTTATCAAAGGTTTTGGCTTTTCCATTTAAGTGATAATATCACAGGCAGTAATTAGCCTGAGGGGTACGGGCTTGCCCCGCGTATCTCTCCAGGTTTTTGTTCGGCTTTTCTCATGTCATTGTATTTCTGGACCCATTCTTCGTTAATTTCGTCTGCCTGTTTTATTATCGGTAAATTGTCGATCTTTAATCCTTTAGGTACTGTCAATCCTAGAAGTTCGATGACTTCAAATGTCTCCGCTTCAAGGGAAACAGCAAGATCCTCATAGTATATTTTATGTGGCTCTATGGAAGACTGTCTAAAATAGTCTTCCCATCCAGCTTCACCTTCGAGAATGAGTTGATGAAGATTATCTAACAAGTTGAAATCGAAAATCGGTTTCTGTTTCGGCTTTTGACGCTCCAGTTGGTATGATGCATAGATCCCAGTCTGGGCCGCTTTGGCCCACGATACAGCCTGCCGCACCTTGTCACGTCTAATCATCCAAATGTAGTGCAAGTTGGGAAACAGCTTCTTTAGAAGGAGATCAAGAGGCAACACGGAATACTCTGGAATTTCATGGAGCTTCTCGACAACCTCGTCGAAGTAGTTCCACATGATATTGATTCCAAACACACCATTTGGTGTTGCACCCTTCGTGAACACTTGTTCAATGAAATCACGTGTCGCTTCTTCTCCTTGCATCTTTGTCCAAGGACCACCATATTTGGAAGAGAGGAAATACTCCTCCGGTACTCCTGCTAACCCGGTTCTTTTTAAGCACTCGCAGAGAAGCGTTGTGCCACTTCTCTGTACTCCAAAAATGACGTATGAAATCCTTGGCAACATATCAGTACAGCCTGACACTGTTTATATGGTTTCTGTATAAAACACCTACCAAAATATGTGGAGATCAGTTGGGATTAATTTAAAAACATACCAATTTTCTCCGCTTGTGGTCAAGTTTTGATGTATTGAAAAAACCGGTGATGACATCGAATCAGTGTAAAAATATCAGACGGTGATACTGATACCATCTTCAGGATTTATTTGTGTCTCTGGTATCTCGAGGTGTGGGACACATAAAATTCCTTTGAAATCCATGTTATATGGCAGGTTCCCCTTCTTGGGATATTGATAGAGCTTTATTTGGGTTAATTAGAGCCTCATCTTTTCGGCCAGTATTGGCATAAAACTCTCCGAGAAATTGTATATGCCCGATTATCTATTGAACAGGTAGCGAAATCCCCTGTCGATTTAAATA
>CAZYTI010001190.1:0-1996 GCA_964650065.1 uncultured bacterium | reverse complement strand
CGAATTTCAAAACTCTTGGACTCCACCATTGAAATCGTCTGGGGGATATCCTTTTCTATTTCGAATTGACGCTCTTTTTCCTCTTCAATCTGCACTCCCGGCAATTGAATCACCCGCGGTTGTAAATAGATGACCTGAATCCCACGTAAGGAATCGAGATCAGCTTCTTTTTCTTCGTAACCCACATGACGGAATACGACAATGTCCCCCTCTGTGGTCCTGGGTATGACGAGGAGAAATGTCCCCGTATAATCGCTGGTCGTTCCTATTTGTGTCTCTTTGATAAAAATGTTGACGTTGCTGATCTCTCGATGTGTATTCACATCACGAACAATCCCTTGCACTCGAATTTGCTGTCCGAATGTGGTGGGTACGACAACCGCGATCATGAAAATGATAAGCCAACGTTTCAACACCATACCTTCACCCCAAATACGACCCTCTTAATGGAATCTATTTACCTCAACCAACGCCTCCAATTCTCATCCATTAATTCACCGCGTTTGGTCGAGTTCACCAGCTCCATTTCCCCAAAACCCAGTTTATCCACGAATACAAACTCCACGCCATTCTCAATGGAATAGTATTTCCAAATTTCATACGGTTTTACATCCGGTTCGGCGGGAATCCGTTCGATATCATCCGGTTCGGAATACAGGATAAACGTTTTTCCCATATCCGACTGCCATCCTCTCTTTCTGAATGCGGAAAACCGTTCATCAGCAATTTGTACGCGTTCCAAATAACCGTCTCGCATGATGGGATGGATATCCCCTCGGCCCAATGCCACTTTATTCCAGAGTTCAAACATGAACTCGACCTTGGCTTCTGTGGTCACCAGTTCTTTGAACACTTTTTTCTCCTGTTCCGTGGCAACGTGACGGGCAAAGTCGAATTCTTCATTTAAATCCTCGTCAGACAGGGTTGCGAAAACCGTCTTATCCAATCCTGTCGAGGCCCGCGGTGTAACTTGCAAGTGGGGATTGAAGATGTAAAACTCTTTGTCGATCTTCATCATTTCTTCCTGCGCCTCGTCAAGGAGTGTCAATTGGAATCGATACCTGCCCGAAGGATAGTTCGTCACCGGTGTGGTTCCGATCTCTATGGAACTGGCCGATGCAAAATTTCTTTGTCTCGCCTGTTCCCGAACTGGAGTTCCATTGGCATCCAACAATTCTGTTTTCACCGTATAATTATGCCCCGGGGAGACATTATAGAATTCGGCGTAATGAAAAAGGACCGGAGTTGTGCTAGCGCCATAAACCAGAGATGGATAGGGAACGACCTCTAAAGCATTCTTATAGTACAAATCATTCTGCTTATCCGACCTCGTTATCTTTTGGCATAATTCAATATCGCTCATGGCAATATCCGATCCGTACGGCGTGACGACCAGATCCAAAGTGAGACTGTCGCTCCTGGTATCGTCTTTCATATCCGAAGCGATGACTTGCAGAGTATATTCTCCATAAGGTATGGCATAACCGGATTGACTGATAAACGGGCCATGGTACCAGGCACCGGCGGTGTCTGCCTCTGAAAGTTCGAGGGGGGAATCCTCGTCGATGACATATTCATCTGTTCCACTTTTCTGAATCTTTGTCGACAGCAAAATGCCACCCTCATATATCCCCTCATTCAAAACATAAGTCAACTGTTGTGGATGAAATCCATAATATATTTCCAGATAATTCGATTGATCGTCGTACCGGAACCGGGAATAGTCCATATTCAATAATACAGGCGCTTTCGGAGAAATGGTCTGGGCAAAAATCTCAATACCCAATGACAAAATGATAAGCCCCGAGAGGTACAATGTTTTTAAACGCATCTTATCCTCCATTTTTGCTAGTCATTAATAGTACGTATCAGAACAAAAAAAACCCTACCATAATTTGCTCTAAATTGAAAGAATATTTGCAAATAGACGAAACACACCGCTGTGAATATTCAGGAATTGGGGACTGCTGACGGCAACGCGATAACCTCGACGGCG
>CAZYTI010001189.1:0-1999 GCA_964650065.1 uncultured bacterium | reverse complement strand
GTATATGCTACAAGAACCTTAATAACATAAGTAGTCATAACTTTACCTAAAGTTGTTTCATTAGAAACATCTAGATGCGACTTGTTACTACTTTGACTGGGAGAACGATCTGGTGGAAATTTACTTGTATCAATCAATCTGATTACATGAATCCCTAATCCAATTGGTTCCACCTTGTAAAGATTTCCTCCTGCCCAGATTGAACCTGTAATGCCATTCACTGTTTTCTCAAGAATGACACTTCCGTGTAAGTTCTCTAATGTACCGATCCAGGTATAATCAGTGCTAGACCGCTGTTTAGTAACAGTATTAATTGATTTGAATTGAATTCCTGGAAAGATATTCATTTGAATTGATTTAGCCCCAAACAGCTTATCTAGGTCAGGAATACGAACAATGCGGACTTCATCAGTTGTTAACCGATTTCTGATATTATCTAGTCGCCATGCTTGCTCTGAATTAAGCGAAGTCTCTGGAACTTCGATAAAAAATTTTCCATTTAATTGGACGTTCTGCGATACTCCTTTAAGCATATAGGCCATAAAGGATAGTATAATCAGCATAATAATTTGCTTTTTCATGGTAATCTCCTCAAAAATGATGTTCCTAAATTAAAAAAAATCTTGTTTAATTTACATAACTCGCAGATATTGATGATTATCAAAGTGTCATATAAATCCGGAAAGATGTAAGGAAAAAATAAAATTGGATTTTATTTTATTTGATTTTTTCACTTTAGTATTGTATCTTTTTTAGGACAAGAAAGGGTCACTTAGCCTGAGTTGTCTGGCTAAAATAAAATTTCCCTCTTGTCTGTATGGGGCGTATCGTGTTTATCTTGCAGGATAGGCGATACGCCTTTTTAATTGTTAATACTATGAAATGTAACTTTTGATAAAGTATAAATATTAGTATTCATACATCATATTATTTGAGAATCATATAAAATCATCTCTATTTTGTGTTTCTCTGGTTCCACAACCACTCTCCAAATAAGCATCATTTCTGTACATATCATTTATATCAGCCAGACACTCGCATGCTCCGTAAAAATTCCAAAGAATAAGTGATTTTCGTATGAGACTATCGCGTTAACACCATCTTCTTAGTTTCCACAAAATTACCTGCCTCCAATCTATAAAAGTAGATACTGCTTGTATTTCCCCTCGCATAAAAACAAACCGAATATGTACCCACCTTCTGGAATTCACTTACCAGAGTTTTAATCTCCCTTCCCCAGATATCATATATTTTCAATTTTACAAAATCTGAAACCGGTATTGTATAAGTAATTTTCGTCGATTGATTAAATGGATTGGGGTAATTTTGAGATAAAGTAAATTCACGAGGACTTCGTGATTGAAAGTAGTCATTCCCCTGTACTCTGACAATTCCTCCGGTTTTTGTCCCCAAAAAATGACCTGCGACACCTACTGCCCAACCTGTTTGATCATCGGTGAAAAAAATAGATTCCATCGTGCTGGATGTTCCACTTGGTTGCAAAGTCCATGTCTCCCCACTATCTGTTGTATTCAATATTGCACCTGATTCACCGACGATCCAGCCTGTATTCTGATCAATAAAGTGAACATCCTTATATTTATTACTTCCAAAAGATTCGTTGTAATTTCTCGACCATGTTAATCCGCCATTTGTAGTCTTGAGTATGACATTCCCCACTACCCAGCCAGCCTGTTCATCAATAAAATACACTGATTTCAATATACCACTACTGATTCCACTGTTTTGGTGAGTCCATACTAAACCACCCGTTCGTGTCTTGAGAATAGTACCGTAATTTCCTGTAATCCAACCTGTATAATCATTTATAAAATAAACAGAATATAATCCAATGTCTCCTATATTGCCCTGTTCTGACCAGTTTATCCCGCCATCTATTGTATTGAGTATCCTGCCATTGAGTCCAACTACCCAACCAACATCTTTATTAACAAAATAGACAGAAAAAAATCAAGCCAGCTATAATAAAAATAACAAA
>CAZYTI010001188.1:0-2000 GCA_964650065.1 uncultured bacterium | reverse complement strand
GCCGGATTTCCTGTTGCGCTTTTTTCGTCTCATCGGCGTGCCAGATGGAAGCAATATTATATTTGTAATCCTGGATATTACCGAGAATCCGGTGATACATGCCACAGGGATACACGTTGCCGGTAGGATCCATAAAACAGGAGGATCGGAGCGCATGACACCGTATGGGAGTTCGGCCACTATGAATATACTGTTCAATCCGCTTCAAATAGCCATGCTCTAAAAATGGGATCGGATGGAGTTTCATCCCTCGCAGAGTGGTACATTTTTTCACTTCTTGAATCAACAACTCATTCTCTTGATTTGATAGTTCGAGCTCTTCATTTCCATAATAATAGGACGTATGGAAGATATTGATATGAAAATCTTCATATGTCAGCCAGTCACACTCGTGTTTTGCGGCTTGAAAGGTTTGCTCAAACTTATCGGCATTATATATGGAAAGTGTCATGCCAAAGGCGACGTTAACGTTTGGGATACTGTGAAGTTGTTTGAATGTTTCGATCTGGCGTTTCCACCCACCTTTTACTCCTCGAATTTCATCGTTTAACGGTTCATCGCCGTCCATACTGATCGTGATAAAAAATTCCGGGGGTTTCAACGCCGCGATCTTCTCGACTGTTTTCACAATTCTATCCGTCAGAAATCCATTGGTTGGGAAATTCAACATCAAAAGATTCGGACATTCGGCCATCATCACCTCAACAATGTGTAATACATCCTTTCTCAAAAAGATTTCTCCACCGGTTAAGTGAATCCAGGAAAAGCGGTTTGAGGTTTTAAAAAAGGTCCGAATTTCTTCAAATGTCAATTCATTTTCAGGTTTTCGCTGCCAGATGTTACAGGTTTTACATCGGTAATTACACCGGTATGTAATAGCATAGGTGAGTTTATACGGAAAGGGAACTCGTGTGAAATTCGATATAATGATATTTTTTGCAAGCGCTGCGTACTGGCGAATCATAAGTCAAAACGTACTGCCTAAAAAAAATAATGTTTGAAGATACACCACACAAATTTATACCAGGTTCGAGTCAGATTTAATGTGGATGTTCCGTATTTTCGTTCATATTCGTGGCTTGGTACTTCGGAGACCACATAGCCATGCTTTAAACATTTCATCACCATCTCTTCTTCGATGGTATGAAGATCTTCCTGTAAATTGATCTTACGGGCTACATCTGTTTTGATGGCTCGAAACCCATTTTGGCAATCGGTCAAACGAACATTCCAGCGATAATTAATCATCAAAAGCAAGACATGCGATCCTGTCATTCGAATAAATCGGGAAATGTCGCCGTGGAGTTCATCACTCCCTCCTGTCATGCGAGAGCCAATCACCATATCAGATTTTCCATCTAAAATCGGTTGGACTAATCTTGGAATGTCATTCGGATCGTGCGAGCCATCGGCATCAATGAAAACCAGAATATCCCCTGAAGCTTCCTGGATTCCAACCCGAATCCCATCCCCTTTCCCTTTTCCATGATCAAGTATAACACGAGCTCCCAGGGTTTCTGCAACGTCTCTGCTTGTATCCGTTGAATGACCATCAACGACAAGAAGCTCATCAGCAAAAGGCTTTACCCCAGTAATGACATCCTTTATTGTAGCACTTTCATTTTTTATAGGTATAACCGCTGTTATCTTTGCATTTTCCATTATAGCTCGACAATGTTAGATTACCTTGTAACTTGTTGACAATATTGGATTTGAAAAAAATTGCCATCCTTAAAAAGTTCGATACATTCAAATACTTAACTTCTAATTTAACATTGTCAAGATAGTTTTATTCTCTCTAGTCGGTAAAGAGGTGTCGAAATCTCCGTAATAAATAGTTGACTTTTTTATATGTAAATCTTAATAAGTAATTTATCGTGAGTAACCGTATCATACGGTTCAGCGACTCCGTTTCCCACTGATGTATAACATCATGGACAAAAGCGAGAAGTATGCGATATTTTCAGGGCACATCATCGTTATCTTCGATAACGCAGGAA
>CAZYTI010001187.1:0-2000 GCA_964650065.1 uncultured bacterium | reverse complement strand
GACTGCCCGCAGCGGGATGAACGTCTCGGGTGGATGGGAGATGCTCAGATATTCATAAGAACGGGTTCTTATAATTATGATGTGGCTGCGTTTTTCACCAAGTGGATGCAGGATGTGGTGGATGCCCAGTCCAAAGCCGGGGCCTTCCCGGATTTTGCGCCGAGACTCAATGATAAACAACTCATGGGATTCGAAGCTGCACCGGCCTGGGGTGATGCAGGTATCATCATTCCCTGGACACAGTATCGGGTCTACGGGGATACACGGATCATCTCGGCACACTGGGATGCTATGGAGCGTTGGATGGATTTCCTTCTAAAGGCAAATCCCAATCTCATCCGCAGGAAGAAAGTGAATAATAACTATGGAGACTGGCTTTCCATCAAAGCCGATACGCCCAAAGACCTTCTGGCCACCGCCTACTGGGCATACGACGCCTGGCTCATGTCAAAAATGGCTGAGGTTATACATAGAAAAGAAGATGCCGGCCGATATGACACGCTCTTCCGTGACATTCGCTCTGCTTTCCAGAAGGCATTTGTCTCTTCCGATGGTCATGTGAAGGGTGAAACC
The DNA here is from genome assembly GCA_964650065.1 of uncultured bacterium. Classification (GTDB taxonomy): domain Bacteria; phylum Zhuqueibacterota; class QNDG01; order QNDG01; family DSAB01; genus CAZYTI01. The sequence continues at coordinate 1,427 of CAZYTI010001187.1, read as the reverse complement.
CAGACGGCCTACCTCCTGGCTCTATCCATGGATCTGATTCCCCCGGAATTGAGAGATGAAGCGGCGGCACACCTGGTGGACGATATTAGAGGACGGGACACCCATTTATCCACAGGATTTGTGGGATGTGGTTTTATCAATCCCGTTCTGACAGAGATGGGGTATAAAGATATTGCCTACCAACTGCTTTTAAACGAAACATTTCCTTCGTGGGGGTATTCCATCAAGCACGGTGCCACGACCATTTGGGAACGCTGGGACGGATGGACCGAGGACAAAGGTTTTCAGGATCCGGGCATGAATTCCTTCAACCACTATGCTTTCGGTGCCATAGGGGAGTGGCTTTACCGTTTTGTGGCAGGCATCGATCTGGATCCCGGGGTACCGGGTTTTAAGAAGATACGAATCCGGCCCTATCCGAGTGATGATTTGGAATATGCCCGGGCAGAATATCAGTCCATACATGGGAAGATCATCAGCGGGTGGACGCGGCAAGGTGGAGAGATGACCATGGATGTGACGATTCCCCCAAATACGACGGCAACGGTATTCGTACCTTTTTCAGATGTGTCGAAAATTAACGAGGATGGGAAACGGGTCGAAGATTCCGAGGGCGTTAGATTCCTTAGAACAGAGGAGGGAAGGGTCGTTTTTGAAGTGGAGTCGGGAAGATATACTTTTGTTTTTCCAATAGAAGGTTAGTTCAATGAAAAGTGAAATTTGTAAATTAACACATTGATTAGATAAAATTTAAATACTTTAATGAATGGAGGAAAAAATGAAGCACAGTCGAAGTCGGTTAACAATTCTATTTTCAATCATGATCCTGTTCGTGATGTGTATAGGCATTGCCAATGCACAAGGGAAAAAATATGACGCTCTATTGGGTACATGGGATGCCGTGGTGCAAACTGATGGTGGGGATTATTACTTCACTTTAACTTTTGCTGTCGAGGAAGATAGTCTCACGGGTACTTTTGCCAGTGAGATGGGAGATGCTTCATTGGAAAATGTCAAATGTAAGGATAATAATGTGACCTGTGATTTTGTCATCCAGACGCCCGATATGGAGATGTACCTGGATGTGGATTGCGAGATTGAAGCAGGTAAGATGACCGGGATCATGGGTTCGGATATGGGTGAGTTCCCTATGAGTGCGACGAAGCTCAAAAAAGAGGAGGAATGAGGTCAATCCATAAAAGGATCACTTTTCATAGATCGTCCGCATTTGCACCCCAAGTGGATGGACTCAGTCTGGCGCCTCTGATGAAAAGCGGCAGGCGTTTGGACCGAGAAGCGATCTTTTGGCATTATCCCCTCTATGGCTTTCATGGTGGGAGTCCCTCCGGCGCCATTCGTTCCGGACTATGGATACTCATTGAGTTTTTTACAGATAGTCATCTGGGGTTGTAGAACCTTCATGAAGA
>CAZYTI010001186.1:0-2002 GCA_964650065.1 uncultured bacterium | reverse complement strand
ACATTTTCAGCACCTAAAATATTTGTCTTCACTGCTTCAAATGGGTTATATTCGGCCGCCGGAATTTGCTTCAGAGCCGCAGCGTGAATAACATAATCAACCCCATGAAATGCCCGACGCAATCGTTCCTTATCTCGCACATTACCAATAAAATAGCGTACATTTGGATATTTTTCATCAGAGAACCTTTGAGCCATCTCGAACTGCTTCAATTCGTCCCGGCTGAAAATAATTAACTTCCTCGGCGTATATTTCTTCAATATAAGCTCAGTACACTTTTTGCCAAATGACCCGGTTCCGCCCGTTATTAAAATCGTCGCATTATTCAGCATAATATTCTCGTTTTCTTTATTTCAAATAGTCTCTATTTTTACAACGTTTCTATTCATCCATTTAGTATCCATCCATGTATTATTTCGTGTAAACCTCCCACGTCATATCGGGGCAGAGGACTCCTAACCTTTTCTCACCAAACCGACTTGTTGGGCCTCCGGTAGAAAACACGGTAAATTTTAGTCCTGGGAACCCTATAAAAACAATTCGCACTGCATAGATACTCCCCTCAATTCTCAAAAAATAGGACCCAACATTCAGCCAATTCGCAGGAATTTGGCAGCGGCTCACGTAATGTCCTGGCTCTCGCAAATCCCTATCATAACTTGGTATATCACTATCCGATGTAAACAATATGTAAATTCCATCGATTGTATGAAGCGAAAAGCCGATTCGAAAGGGAGAAACTCTCTTAAAAACCGTATATTCAACTTCTACAAAGATCGGTTCATCAGTTCCAAACTCTGAACGCACTTCGCCAATAGCAGAACAAAGCCTCATCGTCTTTAATTTCGCAGTTTCATCACCAGGAGCATCGTCATCATTCCAAGTGTATTCAGCAGATTCACTCCGGAATTCTTCAGCAAGATATGAAGCTACCACTTCCTCGGTATTCCCACTCTTCTTTATCCTACCGGCATCTAATAAAAAAGTTCGCGAACAAAGTTGTTTAATAGACGCCATACTATGACTTACAAACAGCACTGTCCTTCCTTCCTTTGTGGCCACATCTCCCATTTTCCCCAAACACTTCTTTTGGAAAGCCATATCTCCAACCGCTAGCACCTCATCTACAAGCAGAATTTCAGGTTCCAAATGCGCCGATACGGCAAAAGCCAGCCTTACATACATCCCGCTGGAGTAATGTTTCACGGGTGTATCAATAAACTTCTCAATTTCTGAAAAATCTACGATTTCATCGAACTTGCGGTCAATCTCGGCCTTACGCATGCCCAGAACCGCTCCATTAAGATAAATGTTTTCCCGACCGGTAAGCTCGGGATGGAAACCTGTACCGACCTCCAGCAAGCTAGAAACGCGGCCATAGAGCTTCACGTCGCCTGTTGTAGGAGTGGTAATACGGGAGAGGGTTTTAAGCAACGTGCTCTTGCCAGCCCCATTGCGTCCGATAATACCCACCACTTCACCTTGTTTCACTTCAAAAGAGACATCTTTTAAGGCCCAGATAACATCAGAAGAATCCAACTCAGGCGAATCATTCAGTGTGTTCGATGGGTTTGTATCAAACTTTGTTAATTTTCTTTATCTTCTGAAATTTCTTATCGGGGCTTTGAAACCATCTATAATCGCTTCACGGATAGTCTTGTACCCGTCTTCCCTGGTGCCAATCCGGTAGCGCTTGGAAAGATTTTCGACTGTGATCATTGGTGTGGACATAATTTAATACGCTCAGATTATATCGGCAAAATAGCTTTCCATTTGCTTGAAATAAAACAATCCAAATATAAACAGCATGATACTTACAATCCCGGAAATCAAAATCATTAGCGTTGGAAAGGCGACTGTTCCCAGAAGAGCAGATCGAAATCCTTCAATGAGGCCACGATGATCCGGCACTACCAACTGGCTGATCGGGAAGCCGTGCATCGCATCGCCGGCGATACCGCATTCCTTGGTCAACCTATCGAGACATACCTGGACGACCGGC
>CAZYTI010001185.1:0-2004 GCA_964650065.1 uncultured bacterium | reverse complement strand
CAATTCGAACAGCCCATTCCAAATCTTCATCGGGGACAAACTATGCTCTCCCCTGAAAGCTCAGAGTTTGTCCCCGATGAAGATTTGGAATGGGCTGTTCGAATTGCGTTAGAATCGCGCCGACGGGTCAAAGAACAACAGAAACGTATTGGTGCTGCCGAATTCAGAAATACCCATTTCAGTTATGTGATGGGTGAGGAAGGGATTGAAAAATTTGTGGCTACTCCGGAAATTCAAAGTGAAAACAGTATCGGGAGTGATCCTCTTGAACCTGGACAAGTCTGGACGATCAGCCCAGGAGATGTGGATGATAATCCAGGATTATACCGCATTGAAGTAAATGAAGGACCGGGTTCCGGTGTCAAGATCCTGAATAAGCCGATTCCTCCAGCTTTTAAAGAAAGTGTAAGCTTTGCAGAACAGAATTTATATTCTCGTGCGAAACAATTGTTAGGTGATAAGGAGCCAAGGCAGCATGAATTTACAGTACAATTGAGAGCTTTTGATGCAGTAAAATCTGGTGCGAAACTGGGAGTTGCTGTATTAATTGCATTCTGCACCGCCATTTTAAAGAAGAGTGTCAGAGGCGGTTTAATTATCGTTGGTGAAGTTAATTTGGGCGGTTCAATTGAACCTGTGCATAATGCTGTTACCCTTGTAGAAATCGCTATTGAAAAAGGAGCTACTTCGCTATTGATGCCAGTGACCTGCCGAAAGCAGCTCTTTGATCTTTCGGATGAAATGGCAACAAAGGTCGATATCCAGTTCTATTCTGATGCGAGAGATGTACTGTTGAAAGCAATTATTGAGTAAATCACACACTAGTTTTTATTGTGTGTTTATTTTACAAAAGAGTAATGTGTCGGCTGTCACGTTCAAGTATGAAAAAAATATTTGTATGTAGCATATAGCCTCTTCGTCATAGCTTAGGATAAACACTTCGATCTACTCGGCTAGCTTGGGCCGTGCTTGATTAGACAGAAATTATTAAAGGAGACATATTCAGACATGTTTTATAAGTACTGCATTAGCATGAATAATGGACTTTTGAGGTGAAGAAGAAACATCTCTTGATTATCAAGGTCGGTTTTTGTGGGAGTTGCTGCAGAATGCTGATGATGCTATGGGATAAAATTAAATAGGAATTAACGGAGAGATCCCAAAAGCAAACACTTTAGTGAGGGCTGTTTTTTTTAAAAATATTATAATTCAAACGATCCCATCAACGAATAGATCAACTAGTGAGTGACAAACCTCAGAACTACAAAAGAGTGCAAAACTACTGATTCTTGATGGTTTGGGTAACAATTATGTAAGGAATGCAACATGATGGATTTAGTTTATCCTCCTCACCTGATTTTTTTTAATATTAGATTCTAAATGCCTGATATTTTTAATAATAGTTTGTTGGATGGAAAGTATAGAATCATTCGCTGTTTGGGCAGTGGTGGCTTTGGAGAAGTATATCTTGCCGGTGATGAATTATTGTTAAATAGATTGGTAGCTATTAAAGTTTTAAAAGATGAAAATGTCGATGAACAGAGTACCCTTATAGAAGAAATGCGATATCTGTCTGATTTAGAGCATCCCAATATTGTGACATTTTATCACCATTTTACACATGACGAATCGTTATGTCTGGTCATGGAGTACTGCGAACAAGGTAATTTACGAGGTAAGATTCAAGAAAATAATAACCTTCCTGTAAATGAAGTGTTTAAGTTGACTCAAAAATTAGCAGATACTTTAAATTTCGTACATGAAAGAGATGTTGTACATCATGATATAAAACCCGATAATATATTATTTGCAGCGGGAGGCATTTTAAAGATAGGGGACTTTGGGGTTGCTAATCAAAATATCGGCACAAGGGGATATATTTCACCAGAAATTGTTTTGGGTGAATATACATCAAGAAAAGATGCCAGGATTGATATTTATGCACTAGGTGTTGAGTGCCAGGACATCGTTAACACTTTTAAGTGCCAAGACATCGTAGACAGA
>CAZYTI010001184.1:0-2004 GCA_964650065.1 uncultured bacterium | reverse complement strand
TGGATGATCCACTCCCGTTTATTGGGGAGTTCTTCCTGATCCCTTATTTATGGAAAAAAAGGGGATTTTAAAATGGTCATGGTTATTTTTTTAACCAGTTTAATCGTAGGCGAACTCATTTGTGCCTTCCTTAGTTACAAATGGCATATAAAAATAAAAATCGGTCTACTGAGCGGAATTGTTTTCGGGGCAATCACCGGTCTCATATTGATAATCGTTCACCAGCAATTTACCGAAATGCCATTTTTCCTGGTATTTATATTGGAAAATTTCCTCGTCACTCTTTTTATCATTACGAGCATTGCTTTTCGATTCTTTAGAGATCCTGAAAGAGAGATTCCAGGGGAAGAAAACATTATTGTCTCTCCTGCGGATGGGCGTGTTCGATACGTTATTGAGTTTGAAAAAGGAGAGGTGCCATTTTCACTCAAGGGAAAACGTTCCATGTCACTATCAGAAATGGTAGAAACAGATTTCCTAGAAGAGGCTGGTTTGCTTATTGGCATAGAGATGAATGTCTTGGACGTTCATGTAAACCGGGCACCTACGGGTGGGAAAATCATTTTTCAAAAACATATCGATGGCAAGTTTTTATCTCTTGGGAAGCTCGAGGCCTTAACAACAAATGAGAGAGTCACGACCGTCATTGATAGTGGAAAATTCAAGGTCGGCATGGTTCAGATTGCCTCACGTCTGGTACGACGCATCGTATCATACCATAACGTCGATGAATCTGTCGCCATGGGTCAGCGAATTGGTATGATTAAGTTTGGATCTCAAGTGGATTTGATTATTCCCAGATTGAATGAAATCAAGGTGCGTGTAAGACAGAATGATGATGTCAGAGCCGGTTCCACCATCATCTGCGAACATACAGAAAAGTGACTAAGAGAAAAAGGGATACGAAAGTGTATTGGAGATAGATATGACAACTGATCTACAAGTATATTTATTGGCTTATCCCGATAATCCTGTGGGGAATGCTTTTATCAAAATATTCCTAAAACACAACGTCCCCATGAAAGGTATTATCGTTGAAAGGAAAAAAGGCAAGACAAACTGGACTCGCTTAAAGAAGAAAGTACACAAAGACGGGTTTATGAAGGCATTTAAGCGTTTCTTAAATGTCCTTTTCCTAAAAATGAGTAAACAAAACATCGTCGATCTCGCAACAAAGAACGGTATTGATGTTTATTGGGTAGATAAGTTTAATAGTAAAGCCTGTGCAGCTTTACTGGAATCATTAAATATTGACCTCTTGACTATTGTGTCGGCTCCTATTCTTAAAGAATATATCTTTACAAAAGCAAAATCCGGATGCTTGAATGCACACCCAGGCTGGTTACCCAAATACCGGGGATTGGGTGCAAATGCTTATGCCATTCAAAATGGAGATTCACCCGGTGTGACGGTGCATTTTATCGACGCAGGTATTGATACGGGTCGTATTATTGTCCGGGAAAAACTATCCGTGAATCCGGGGCAAACCGTTGCACAAATAAATGACCAAGCGATGGCCAGAGGAGCAGAATTAATGGCAAGTGTAATTCAAAAAATTAGCGAAAATTGTTTGGTCATGCCATCCATCGATGAACCGGCAGGAGAAATGGTCTATGCAATGTCGTATTCTTCCGTTAAAAAGATAAATCAACAACTACGAGATTCTCAATTTATCAAAAATTTAAAGTAGGAGACATGTATGAGGTACAGTCGTGTTTTGCTCGTGAGTCCACCGTCCTCCAGTTATTTAGGAGCGGCTAGACCACCTCAGAACCTTGGCTTCTTAGCCCAGGCACTTCTCGAAAATGATTTAGAATATGATGTTCTTGATATGAGATTGAATTATAAATTCAAACATTTGGTAGAAAATATTGAACGATTTCGTCCCGATCTCATTGGTTTTACCCTTGTCTCACTGCAGTACAAAAGGTCATATGACCTTATTAAAGATGTGAAAAATCGATTTCCCCAAATACGGATTATTGTAGGGGGCCCTCACGTTAC
>CAZYTI010001183.1:0-2005 GCA_964650065.1 uncultured bacterium | reverse complement strand
CATACATTCCCTATCAATTATTTCACCGTAAACTGGAACCCTTTTTCCTCCTGAGATCACGGCTCCAACATTCAGATGGACCGAGAAAGACGCAAGAGTGAATAAATGGTCAATTAGGTTTAAGTTTGACGATAATAACGATCCCATAAACATCGAAGTGGGCAAGCTGGAATGGAAACCGGAAAGAGCGTTATGGGAAAATATTAAAAAGCGCTCCCTTGAGAATAAAACAACAGTAACAGTTGAAAGTATAAAAACGATTGCCGGATTTAACCGGTCATTATCCAACCAAACCATTTCGATATCAACATCAAAAGATTCAGTGGGTGCACCCATCTTTTATCGTGACGTCCCTTTACCGTTTTTTCACGCTTTAAACAATCTTGAGACAATCCGGTGGCGTCTTGGCGATATTGCCTCTGACAATCCTTCTAAGGTGATATTGGAAAATCTACCCGTTTGTGGAAACTGCCACTCATTTTCTCGAAACGGACAAACAATTGGCATGGATGTAGACTATGCCAATGACAAGGGTTCCTATGTCATTGCCAAAATAGAAAAAGAAATCGTATTATCAGAAGATAAAATTATCACCTGGAGCGATTATGAAAGAGACGACGGCCATTTAACCTTTGGGCTACTATCTCAAGTTTCGCCCAATGGCCGCTATGCCGTGAGTACAGTAAAAGATCGATCCATTTTTGTTCCAAAAGATGATATTGAATACTCGCAACTATTCTTCCCTATAAAAGGCATCCTCGTCGTCTATGACACTGTGACAGATAAATATTGGGCCCTTCCTGGTGCAGATAATCCTGAATATGTGCAGAGTAATCCCATGTGGAGTCATGATGGCTCCTATCTCATTTTTGCCCGTTCTCGTGTCTACCGAAATAAAAAAATCGAACAGTCCCAAAATGCTGTTCTTAGCACTGAGATGGCTGCCGAATTCATCGAAGGGAGGCGAGATTTCAAATTTAATCTTTTCCGAATACCGTTCAATAATGGAAGAGGTGGAACGCCTGAACCGATTAGCGGCGCGTCTAACAATGGGATGAGCAACTATTTTCCACGAATTTCACCAGATGGGAAATGGATCGTTTTTTGTAAAGCGAATAATTTCATGCTGCTTCAACCGGACAGCAGACTTTATATTATGCCATCAGAAGGCGGAAACGTTCGGGAGATGAATTGCAACACCTCCAATATGAATTCATGGCACTCTTGGTCCCCGAATGGAAAATGGCTAACCTTTTCTTCAAAAATGAATGGCCCCTACACTCAGTTGTACCTAACACACATTGATGAAAACGGCAACGATACTTCGCCCGTGCTGCTCGAGCATCTTACCATTGCCAAACGCGCAGTAAATATCCCCGAATTTGTGAACATTCACCCTGAGGAATGGGCGAGCATGTCCGACGGTTTTTCAAACACCAGCACCTACTTTCTTCGAATCGCATTAAACGAAATAACATTGGGAAATAAAGCGAAAGCAATAAACACTTTTAATAAAGCCTTACAAATATCGCCTCCCGATAATCCGGAATCCTACACACAATACGGTCATATAAAAAGTGCACTGGGTGAATATAAGGAGGCCATCGAATATTACGACAATGCACTACAATTAGACAATCAATTGGTTGAAGCATACTCTGTACGAGGATTCGCCCAATGTAAACTTGGACTTTACCAGGAAGCCATTAAAAGTCTGGATACGGCAATTGAGCTAAATCCTAAATATTCTATGGCTTATCAAAACCGTGCAATGGCGAATTATCACCTGGGAAATTATGAGAAAGCAAATGATGATGTTCAGATATTGCAGAGTTTAGGTGGCACTCTTGACGAAGTTTTTTATGATGAATACGTTGTTGAAATTTACTTAAATTTAGGTAAAACATACATGTCCCAAAAGGAGTTCCACAAAGCAAGAGAACAATTTAATGCTGTGACCGAACTGAACCCTGAAAATATTGATGCTCACCATAACTTGGGAAAC
>CAZYTI010001182.1:0-2005 GCA_964650065.1 uncultured bacterium | reverse complement strand
CGGGTAAATTTTCCAGAAGCCCGCCATCTACGAGTAAGGCACTATCCTTACGTACTGGACTGAAGAGTAGGGGGATGGTCATACTGGCGCAAAGTGCGTCGATCAGTGAGCCCTGTTTTAGAACGACTTTTTGCCCGGTAAGGAGATCGGTGGCAATGGCCCGGAACGGGACATATAATTTATCAAAATCAGGGGTCATGGGGTAGGGGGCATTGAGGACAAGATCCGTGATGAGAGAGGTGAGTTGCTGACCAGCAGTAATTGATGAAGGAATGTCGAAGGAAAAGCCTTTTAATCGAATTTGAAAAATATAGGTGGCCCGTTCTTCCTTCTGTCCCATAAAGAGTTGTTGTCGCGGAGGGGTATCCCGGATGATTTGATCCCATCGGATTTGGTAAGCCAGACTTTCAATCTCGGCGGCCGTATAACCTAAAGCAACCAGACCGCCAACGATGGCGCCCATGCTGTTGCCCACGATACCGTCAATGGGAATACCGTGTTCTTCAAAGACCTTCAGCACGCCGATCTGGGCCAAACCCCTCGCACCACCACCGCTTAAGGCGAGCATAATTCGAGGTCTTTTTAATCGGTAATAGGGAAGGTAGCTGTCCCTGCCTGTGGGCTGGGCTTCCAGACCTATGGGAATATCTATTCTCGGGGTTTGTGCTTTAACTGAAGGATGAGAAAAAAGATATAAAATCAACCCTATTGTGAGGCATATATATCATTTCATCGGAGTTTTTCCATTCTCCCAACAGCAAGATTATCGGTGAGTTGCAGCAGAGAGAAAAAAACACCACTGGGGCTCATGAGACCCGATTCGGATCGACCATCCCACGAAATATGATGGTATCCTGAAGGCTGGACTTCATTAAGAAGCGTCTTGACCTCTTGACCCAAAATGTTAATGATTTTAATCTTCACCCATGATTCCCGGGGAACATGGTAATTGATGATCGTGACTTCATTGAAGGGATTGGGGAAGTTCCTGATCCAGCAGCTGTCTGGCTCATGGAATCCACCGCCGTTTGTTATAACATCCAAGACGAATTCGTTGACAGGCTTTGTATTTAAATAAACATGACGAAAGTTCAGGGAGGTCTTTTTTTCCGGATGAAGTGTTTTAAATGAGAGACTCACAACAGGGCCTCCATCCGGAATGGAAGCTGTACTAAATAGTCCGAGTCGAATGACCCCCGGTTCTACATTTTTATACTCAAGATGAATTCCTTTTACCCCGTTTATGATATTGGCCCCGGTCAATTGAAGCAGGTTGGGATCATAGAGACAGACCATATCCCACGAAAATATACCCGTACCCTTGCTTCCCAGTTGTATGGATAGGGTTTCTTTTTTTACCACCGGATCTGAAATAGAAAGTAGCCACTCTGGGAAAAGTTCTTTTTCTTGCTGATTGGTCACATTCCAACCTCCGTGAACATCACCAATCAGGATACCGGTGAAGTTCTGATCGGTCATGTTACTGACCAGGGGATCGAAAACCATGGATTGGGGACTGAATTTCCACCCACCGACAGGTACATTTTCCGGTGAAGGAAATCCGACTACATATCGCGCGATTTGAACAGCATCGAACATTGTGATCTGGCCGTCTGAATCGACGTCGGCGGCGGTCTTTTGTTCATCAGAGAGATCGTTTACGAGCCCGACAGTCGTTCTGGCCACCATGGCGGCATCGTATGAGAGCAAGGGAGAATCTACTGGATCGGTAATACGGGTTTTATTGGGCTTTAATGTGACCGCTGATCCATAAGGGAATTGATTGTAATTAAAAGTCCCTTGTGAATCGGTGACATCGATATTGTTTGCTTCTTCTTCCCAATGGATCCTTACATCGGGAATTAGCGCCTGATTCGCGTAATAGGTGACTTGACCTGTGACTCCCATTAACATGGCATCCGTTAAGTTCCGGATATAACGGAGTTTAATTTGGACGGCACTCAGATCGAATTCATCGGGACTCGAAGTCTCGGCATACAATAGA
>CAZYTI010001181.1:0-2005 GCA_964650065.1 uncultured bacterium | reverse complement strand
TTTCAGGAGGCCTTCCAACGCTACATAGGGAATAGCTCCGATGCCTATGAAGAAAAATATAAAATTTGTCCGGAGGAAGCCATCAGACTGATTTCAGAAGCGAGAGGGCTTGCTTTTCTGGCACATCCTGGGCGCTCCGTATCAAATGAGGTTATTTTTCATCTCATTAAAGCAGGATTGGATGGGATTGAGATCGTCCACCCAAAACTCAACGAGCGTCGGACCCAGGCTCTCCAGCAATTGGTAAAAAATCATGGGCTTCTCGTCTGTGGGGGCTCAGATTGCCACGGTGGACGAGATGGACGGTGTTATATTGGGCGTTATAATGTGCCCTATGCCATCTTGGAAGAGATGAAGTCAGTACTCCGCCTGCGTTGGAAGCATCATTCATGATGTGAGTTCCGTTACACCTTAAATATCATCGAATTGTTCTGACAGGTATGACTAAGGTTAAAGAAACCGCTTTCTATCATACGAAGATCAAAGACTGGCCCGAAGATGAGAGGCCGAGAGAAAAACTTCTCAAATTGGGACCACAGGCATTGAGTGATGCAGAGCTGCTTGCTCTCTTAATTGAATCCGGTACGGGGGGCATCACGGCCGTGGATCTGGCCAAGCGCCTTCTGATTGAACATCAGGATCTTTCAAAACTGGCTGCCGCCGGGCTGGCAGAATTGACTCGAATGAAAGGTATCGGTTCAGCCCGGGGGGCACGAATTTTGGCATCTTTTGAATTGGGGAGACGTGTCGAAGCAGGACATCCCAAAAAGAAGATTCGGTTCAATTCACCGGAGGATGTGGTCAGCGTTTTTTTGCCGAAACTTCGGGACCTGAAGAAGGAGGTTTTTAAGGTCATTCTTTTAGATAGCGGGCATAAAATCATTCGAGATGTCACGGTCTCTCAAGGTACTTTGAACGCCAGCATCGTACATGCACGAGAGGTTTTCAAACCGGCAGTCGATTATTTAGCAGCAGGCATCATCCTACACAACCATCCTTCGGGTGAGACCAGTCCATCCGGTGAAGATCGGAGGATGACTTCTCTGCTGATGAAGGCCAGCGATATTATGGGAATTCCGATTCTAGATCATATCATTATTGCCGGAAATTGTTATTTTAGTTTTGCAAAAGAAGGGCTGATGAGAACATAACAAAGTTACCTGAATAATAGGAATATAAGGAGTGAAGATGCGATTTCAACGGGAGCGAGTCAATGATGTCAACGTGATTCGTATTCAGGAGAAGAAATTGAGTTCTCACGAGGCACCTGAAATGAAGACGACACTCTTGGGATTGGTGCTGGAAGAAGATAAAAAGTTTCTCCTCAATTTAAGGGAAGTAGAAAATATGGACAGTACCGGGCTGGGATCATTCCTGTTTGGAATTAGACAGGCCGAGAATAACGGGAAAGATTTACGTTTTTGTGAAATAAGTCCTAAAATTCTCTTTCTTATACGCATTGCCCATCTCGAGCAGATTGTTAAAGTATACGAGACTGAACAGCAGGCTCTGGCGGAGTTTCAGTCAGATGGTTAGACGTTCTGAAAATATCATCGAAAAGGATGGTAATGGAACGAACTTTGTGAAAGACGTGGGAATATCGTTGAGGTGAAGGATGTTATTGGTGGTTGATATAGGCAATACAGTCACCGTTGTCGGATTATACGATCATGAAAATCTAAAATCACACTGGAAGTTATCGAGTAAAATATCGAGAACCTCCGACGAATGCTGGATTCTTCTGAGAGCCTGGTGTGAAGCCAACGGTTTTATACTGACCGAAATGGAAGGCCTCGTCATCTCCTCGGTGGTACCGTCATTAACAGCGGTTTTTATAGAGCTATCCAGGAATTATTTAGATCTGGAACCTTTGGTGGTGACTGCGGATACGGATACAGGTCTTAAAATTCAATATGATACACCCAGAACGGTGGGTGCAGATCGCATTTGCAATGCCGTGGCTGGATATATCCTCCACGGGGTCCCCCTCATTGTTGTCGATTTT
>CAZYTI010001180.1:0-2005 GCA_964650065.1 uncultured bacterium | reverse complement strand
AAAAGAAAATAATGAAGAAATTGTTAAGAGATGGGTAGAACACATAAAAACAGCGTTGCCGGATGTTGAAACTATTGATGTAAAGGAAAGACCTGAAGACCGCTATCTCTATATTGTTGTTCAATACCAAAACGATATTTCAATACCATCTTGGTTGCTGTCAGATGGAACACTAAGATTATTAGCCCAAACCCTAATTGCTTATTTACCAGTGAAAGATAAATTATACATAATCGAAGAACCCGAAAATGGTTTACATCCTCAAGCTATTGAGACAGTTGTGCAGTCACTCTCATCTGTATATGATAATCAAATCATATTGGCGACTCATTCACCTGTAGTTCTTCGATTAGCAGAGCCACAGGATATACTTTGTTTTTCAAAAACTGAAACTGGAGCAGTAGATATCGTGCGTGGAAAAGATCATCCAAAATTAAGGGATTGGAGGAAGGATGTCGATTTGGCTACACTTCATGGAGCAGGAGTTTTGCAATGAAAAAAGAATTGATTGTTTTAGTTCCCGATAAAAATACTAAGTTTGTTTTAAACGGACTTTTGCCCAGGTATCACTCATTTGGTATAAAACAAATATCTTATGATATTTTTGTTCATCCCGAGCGCGATCCGGGAGTTTATCACCGATCAGTTGATTTTCTGTTACCTTTTAATAGACAGTATGGCTATGCACTTGTATTTTTGGATAGCGAAGGAAGTGGTCAAGAAAATAAAAATACTGACCAAATTGCTTTCGAAATTCGATCTAGATTAGAGCGAACCGGGTGGCAAAATCGAACTGCAGTAATTGTTTTTAATCCTGAACTTGAGATTTGGGCATGGGTGGATTCTCTGCATTTAGCAAGTCAATTGGGGTGGGGAAGTTACTCTTCATTGCAAGCTTTTGTGCAACAGCAAGGATTTTGGGAGCAAGGATTAGCAAAACCAACTCGTCCCAAAGAAGCAATTGAAGCTGCAATGAGAGAAAAAAGAATTCAACGATCATCTGCTATTTATCACAAGATTGCAACTTTGGTGAGTTTCAGAAGTTGTCAGGAAAGCTCATTTTTAGAGTTTAAAAATGTTTTAACAGAATGGTTTGCAAAAGATTAAGGAATACCCAGCGCACTAAAGTGCAGGTGAAGGCTGAGACAAAGGCGAAGGAAAAAAAATCCTTAATCCTTTAATCTTCTACCTTGCTCCTCCTTAGCCTTCGCCTCAGCCTTTTCGTAATATGAGTTAATTAATCTGGATTAAAAAAACTTTTGCATAAAAAACAAAAACTTTACTTGTAATACTATAATTGGAGTATTGCCGTTATGAATAAATACATTAATAAAAAAATTCTCTACATCATTATTCTTTTAAATTTACTTTTTTCAAATGTTAATGCCCAGGTCCGACACCACGAAATCGGTAAACTCTGGGACACGATGGAAGAGCGAGGATTCTACAATTATGAATTGTTTTATCATGGACTTGCATGGCCTGGTGGGGATTACCGCGGTTTCTCCAACGTGTGTTTGCTCAGTCGCGGTTTGTGGATTGGCGTAAGAAACTGGAAGGCAGTTGATAATGTGCAGCACAATTTTTTCGTTTCTGAGGGAGGCCCCGGACCAATTGGACTTCAAAGTACAGTTGGACTCACTGTGAAAAAATATGTGCGGGAAATTCCGCCGGCAGTGACTGTAAACGGGAAAGAAGAAGACCGGGTGACAGACGAAAGAGATAGCCGGAATTCATCGCTTCCTTCGGATGAGATGATCGTATCTAGCTGGAATACTGATGTCGGGATTACAGTAACACGGCGTAGCTACGTATTTGCCAATCAAGATTTTGATGACTTCGTTTTATTGGAATATGTATTTGAAAATTCAGGAAATATTGACCGCACTGATGAAGCTGAATTGTCCGGGCAAACTTTGAACGATATCTACTTCGGGTTCGTTCATCATTTTCGACCGTGCCGAAAAGGTTCTGAAAATGCCGGAACTAATAATGAGCGGGATGC
>CAZYTI010001179.1:0-2007 GCA_964650065.1 uncultured bacterium | reverse complement strand
GGTTCTCTTCCATTTTGTGTGGGCAATACACTGAAATGGAATTGCTCCCTTCAGATTTTTAACGCCATTCCCTCGCCTCCCTCATCGGCGGCCGCGGAACTCCGCCCGTATAATCTGATCACTTATTATCCTGAAATATTCATAAAAACTGCCGACATTTGATATAATCTGGACAATAAGCAAAGTGATCAGAAAGGGTCAGGTCTTGCATTCACGCATTTGATGCATACTCAAAATGCAATTATTCTAAAATCCTAATAAAATGCATGAATGTAAGAACTGACCCTAATTAATGAAGGTGTCGACAGTTTTTATGAATAATTCAGGTTAAAGCTTTATCAATAACCGGGACAAGTTTAAGCTTTAATTATAGCAGTTTAACATTAAATACATTTTGTAGGCAGAAGGAATCGGGGATAGCTTTTTTTACAATGGCTCCCCTATCAATGAGTCTGCCCTCCCTAATTCATTTTACGCTAGAGTGACATAATCCATATATTTCCCCTGCTGCGTATCCAAAGTGCTGTAAAATATAAATAATCAAGACGTGTCCAGCCAGGTTTAAGGATTTCTTTCGGTATGACTGAAGGGCAGAGATTATTACCATTAGCGGAAAATACAAAATCGGCAAAAGAAAAACTCTGGAAAAGACTGAAAACACAAGCGAAAACTCGGCAAACAGGAATAAAATAGGCAAAAGGTATGATAATCTCCACATATGAGGATATCTTTTTAACAAGCGGGCTCTTCCTTTCCCGTAACGAAACATATTTTTCATCCATAATTTGGGCGATGAACGCATCCTATGCCAGACAAAGGAGTCCGGGACATAATAAAACCTGTGGCCCGAGGAAAAAAGACGAAAATTAATCTCCGCATCCTCCGCTTCATTATGTAAAGTTTCATCAAAATATCCAGCTTCTATGATTGTCTTTTTCTCGTAAAGAGCATTCGCGGTGGACAGACTGGAAACAAAGAACGGAGTTTTAAATTGACGCCCCTGGATGCTGGAAAAACTACCGAAATAGGAATCTAGAGCTATTTCAATTGCTTTAGTAATATGATTGGCATCATCTGGTGCAATATTCCTCCCTCCTACAGCGATAACATCATCATTTTTTGACTTGGCCTGCAAATAACTTTTCACAAGCAATGACAACCACTCACGCGGAGCCTCACAATCCGCATCAATGAAAGCGACATAGTCATAACTAGAGTTCTTGATGCCAATATTTCTACCCCGTGCCGTTCCTCTGCTTTGTGCGGGGATAAAATGGATTATTTCATTTTTTTGTGCATAGTTTCTTATAATGTCTTGAGTTTTATCCTCAGAAGCCGAATCTACAACAATAATATCATAATTATTTCTGTAATCCTGCAGCAGTAAAGAATCGAGGCACTTTCCAATATTATCTTCTTCATTATAGCAGGGAACAACGACCGATATTTTCATTCGAGGCTCACTCTATAGATATGTTTTTTATAAGGGGGTGTCAACAGAAATCCAGGACAGCAATCCTTGCTCTGTTACCTATTAACCTCTGTTTTTGCTTTTTACTCAAATTTGTGAGAGGCTACCAGACAAATATTATGGGGAAAGAAACTCGGTCAGGGCCTTTATTTTATTCAAGGTTTTGGCTCTGGAATGTCTTATCACCCCTAAGGATGACTGCAAGCAGAAAAATATCACCTCATATTCCATCTCGCAAGGCTATTCCTTTTTATTGGGATTCAAGTACAATCTCTATGTATATAATAATAGAGAAGATATAGTCATATATGCGGACACGAATAGACTAAAAAAGCGAAAGATTCCTTGTAGATGAGACTGAGCCTGTAACACGGATTTCAAAAAAATGGAGAACCTTCCCCTTGTCAATGGCGGTAGCCTATCTCAAACGAAACTACATTTTTCAAAGGAAGATAAAAATCGCCTGCTGATCACCTCGGGGTGAAGCACAGAAAGAGCTTATCCGTGACTTTATATCTGCGGACCACCTGAAAAGA
>CAZYTI010001178.1:0-2010 GCA_964650065.1 uncultured bacterium | reverse complement strand
TGCGGCCTATATTGTTTATCTTATCTTCCTGACTTTGAGTCCGTTTGAATTCTCGATCGTCTGGTTAAATAGACTTTTGGATTATGAAATTCAACGACTGCTGCGATTTATTTTTTATTTTCGGGTGAAGGATATCCTGGGCAATGTTCTGATCTTCATTCCTCTTGGAATTTGTCTGGCATTTATGAATCGCCAAACAGGGAATAATAGGTCAAGCAAGAGATATTATGGTCCCATTTTAATCGGGGCACTCTTGAGTGGGTTCATCGAACTGACACAGCTCTTTCTTCCTCGCTTCACAAATTTCTTCGATGTGGCCAGTAATGTTGCTGGAACCCTGGTGGGATATACCCTTGTTGAGAGGTGGTTTTCCGGGACATCAGTAAGGAAGCGGCTTCCTGTGAGTATGGGAAGATTTGCAGTCCTTTGTTTGCTCATACTCTATTCAGGTACTGTCATTTTTCTGGTTTTTCTGCCCCCCGGATTAAACCATCTGAACAACTGGGATGAGGGTTACCCCCTGATCGTCGGGAATGAAAGAACCTTGGATCGGCCTTGGAATGGCGAAATATATCTTGTGGCTATTTATAATCAGGCTCTACGCAAAGGGGGAGTTCGGCGACTCTATCAGTCGGGATGGAGTGACTCCGATGTGGCCATGCGACGCCGGATGGGTGTGGTGGCATTATATACCTTTGAAGCGGGTACTGGTGATACGGTTTATGATCGTTCTGGATTTGGCGATCCTCTTCATCTTCATGGTAGAAACATCGATTGGGTCGTTGGAAAGCATGGTGTTGCTATTGGGAACAAAGCGTTTTTGAAAACTCTGAACGCCGCTGGAAAAGTGGGTGTTGCCCTGCGCGACCGGTGCCAGATGACGGTCGAAGTCTGGATCTACACAAAAAATTTAAATCAACAGGGACCTGCACGTATTGTTTCTTATTCGCATAATCTAGAGCTTCGAAACTTTACACTGGGGCAAGCGGGTCGGGATATTCACATGAGGGTACGCACGCCCCTTACAGGACCGAATGGATCCTTGATTCATTTGAAAGCCAAGGATGTGCTTCGAGATGACGCTGAACATCATATCGTTGCCACATTTCACAGGGGTGTTGAGAGGTTGTTTGTGGACGGGCAACCATGCACGGCTGGTATCCAGGGAGACATCGATTATCTACCGGTTGTGATGGGATTTGGAAACAATACAATCGTCAAATTGGGTTTTTGCTATCTGATCATTCTCCCCTGGTGTATACTTCTGCATTTCACTTTCAGGAAGAGGCGATACCTGTTTAAAATGCTCATTATCCTGGGTTTTGTATCTGGCTCCCAGGTGATTTATATGATCTTGTTTGGGCAGTCTTTCGGATGGCTGTTCATAACGGCTTCTCTGTCCGTCGCCATCTTAGGGGGATATCTGGTTTCGTTTTGGGACAAGGCATCACTGAATGACGCGCGATCAGAGTGGATGAAAGACTAAATTGAAATTCTCACTCAAATTTACATTGGTTTTCTTTGATATGATTGTTATATTTAATATTAAACTAAATTGATTTGGAGAGGTTGATGAGCAATTATCCGTTTGCCGATATCGAAAAGAAATGGCAGAAGATTTGGGAAGATGATCGACTCTATGAAACCAACATGACCGACTGCGAGAAGAAGCTTTACTGCCTGGTTATGTTTATCTACCCCTCCGGGGATCGACTTCACATCGGACATTGGTATAATTATGGACCCACTGATACGTGGGCACGTTTTAAGCGTATGCAGGGATATAATGTATTCGAACCCATGGGTTATGATGCTTTTGGATTGCCCGCAGAGAATTATGCCATCAGTAAAGGGGTTCACCCGGCTGTTTCCACCGAGGAGAATATAGGGGGTATTCAGAAACAGCTCAAAGCCATGGGTACGATGTATGACTGGTCCAAAGAAGTCAAAACGAGTGATCCCAATTATTATAGATGGACGCAGTGGTTCTTTCTGCTGCTCTTTAAGAAC
>CAZYTI010001177.1:0-2018 GCA_964650065.1 uncultured bacterium | reverse complement strand
AAAGAGGGGCATGACGCGGTGTAGATCACCGTGCACCACATATCAAAAAAAAAAAAATTTGCGGAACGGAGATTTCGTGTGTGCCGGCTGCAATGTCACCCCTGAATATCTCTCTGAATGGTCCAAATAGCCCCTTCATGAAATTGGGCTATTTGAATAGCCTAATTGAATACTATTTAGGCTATTTATTTTTTTTGCGAAATGAGCAGGCGATACTGGATTGGTAAAATTTATTTTTCTACGAGATCACCTTCAACATATCTATGAATCATTCCTGATATTAAAGTCTGATAAGGCATTCCCATTTCCATTGCTTTTTTTTGAATACCTTTGAAATCGTGATCATATAACCGAATGGTAATTCTTCTGTTCTTTTTAAAGGTATTTTTAGCAACAGATTTCATCTCATCTAGTTCACCCTTTGAGGGTCTTCTCGTTTTAATCTTGCCCTTTTCGTAAGCATCAACAATTTTTCTTTCTTCTTCATTCAGTTTCATCAATTGAATCCTCTATTTCTTTTTTATAATCTCTCGTCGCTTTTCTACTGGGAATAATCATTATCAAAAAAATTTCATTTTCTCGTTGAACGTACGGTACCAAATAGATATAATCCTTCATGCTGACAAAATAAATTTTCTGACCATGATATTTATCTTGATCCGGATGATCACCAACCTTCCATACATCTCCCTGTAATATATGAAAAATGATCTGTTCAAAAGAGACACCCCTTTCTTTTTTCAGCTGTTCATTCTTAAGGGGATTCCATTCATATTTCATGTTCATCACCACATAATGTACATTTAATAGATGTACAAAGTCAAGTCCTTTTTAGGGATTTCATCAGCTTGATGGGCGGATCATTTATAAAATAAGTGTATGTCCTTCAGTATGCGTTTCTATCTTTGAGGTTATAGACTGGGTAGAAGTGAAAAGTTTATTTGAATATCCACGCGCTTTAGGTCGTGAATGAAGAATACTATCGGGCGTTTAAACCCCGGGTGTCTCCGATCTTTTTCGGAGTCCCCGTGTGTTTTTGAACGCAACAGTGATCACACGACTGAATGTCCTTAAGATTTCTCCCCCGACGAGTCGGATTCGGAATGCTCTCAAAATGACAATTATTTGTTAAATTTTAGGTTATAAATCCACTTATGACACAAAACGCTATTCCTTTCATTCTCTCTTTGACAATAGGGCACACCCCACTCCCCTCAAGGGGAGATAAACACCTTCTGGATCACGATTGTGTGGAAATACTAATTGTACATCAAAACCAACTCCTTCTCCCTTGAGGGTCGCAGATGCGCCCTGGGCGTGAGAGGGTTGGGGTGAGGGTGTAAGGGATTGACATTACCTTCTGTCCATTTTCTCTCTCTCCTGAGTCCCTTTAGCATTCCATAGGTTTTACTTTCTTTTATCCTTCCGAAGGTTCACCTGACTGATCAGAAAAAAAACCGTAAAATATCGACGAAGCTTGAAAGACAACCTTCGGAAGGTTGAAATTACTGAAATTAAGAGCTCCAACATTTCCTCACCCCAAATCCCGGGTGTCTCCGATCTCTTTCGGAGTCCCCGGGTGTTTTCAAACGCGACTGTGACTGCTCAATTGAACGTCCACGACAAAACCTTACCATTTTTTCTCCGTTTACTGTTCACTAGTCATTTATTTCCACGATTACTGATAAGCGATTACCGAATATCTGTTTTTCCCGTCTCCGGTCTCCTTTTCTCCTGTCTCCGTTTATTCAAGCAACAACATCTTACGCACCTGCACAAAACTCCCCGCCTGCATCCGGATAATATACGTCCCATTAGCCACAGCTCGTCCCGCATCATCGCGGCCGTCCCATACGGCGGCATGATAACCCGCCTCCATCAGTTCACTGTTAATTAACGTTTTTACTTTCTTACCGAGAATGTTATACACTGTGAGCGTTGTTCTGTTAGGATTAGGCAGTCCATATCGAATCGTCGTAGACGGATTAAACGGATTGGGAAAATTATGTGAAAGCTCA
>CAZYTI010001176.1:0-2018 GCA_964650065.1 uncultured bacterium | reverse complement strand
ATCACGAACTGCTTTCAAATCCTGAATGGCCTCCTGCCATTTAAGATATAATAAATTGTCTACGAAATCGATAGCCCATCGTGCAGAGTTATCGCTGAACCTATCCGGATCATACGTTTTATACAGAGGAGAAATCTCCTGGACTCCCGCATAGATGGGTACATAGGTACTGACATATTGGTTGTCAAGATAGACCCAGTAGACACCACCGATGGGATCGGGCAACGAGCGTCTCAACTGGGCCACCATGCCATACCCTCCCTGAGAAACACTCCGATGCCAGGTGATATCCAACAATTCCCTCATGTCTCTGGTAGGAAACGGGGTCGTCAGTGGACTTTTTTTATAACTCCCCTGATAACCCGGTACCAACCAGTCAAGGTCTGCAGTCATGTCATAAATCGTTCCTTCGAATGCAGCACGCTGAAAAGCCATGACGTCCTGGACGGATACTTTCTTTTCAGGCTTGATGGAAAACGGATAATAGGATATAGGATCGAAGGAGTGGTACTTTTTCAAAGAGGGAGCAAAAATCTTGTGAAACAACCATATTCGGTTCATGTTCCCTTCTGTGGGTGGCGGTGCATATGCCTCCTGCCAGACGAAAGATTTGCCGCTCGATGGATCATACCAGCCATGATCGATGGCTACCTGCATATAATTATCCGAGGCCCTAAACTCGGGATTATCAAGATCAATTTCCCGAATTCTGCTCGTATTGGGGACAATCATGATGTGATCATCAGGCACCCTCCGGGCAGCCCATATCGCACCGGGTTTTCCACTTTGAGGAGTCCAGTTTTTACCCACACTGAAAACTTCCAGAACCCACATTTCTTCGGGATCGGCTATACACAAAGCCTCACCGTCCGTTCCACAAGAAGGTAGAAAACCGTATTTTTCTACCAGAGATGTGATCAACTCGAGTGCCTCTCTTGCTGTTTTGCATCTCTCTAACGCGAATACTTGTGCCTGCTCTATGGTCATTATTTGCCCGGCCACCGGGTAATAAGCTTTTAACTCATTTTTCTGACTAATGGTTGTCTCAGCGATTCCCAATTGATGCTCATTCATATGAGGGTAGCCCGAGTGAAAATAAGCATGGGTCTTCTCTACCTGAGGTATCTCACCGATTACCTGGCCAAAATCATCCAAAGGCCTCTTCACCTCTTGAATGCCCCAGTAAACCGGGGCCATATCCCCCTTTTTAAAAGTTTGGGCGGGGACGACCCGGATTCTACTATCGTCAGCACAACCGGTGTGAGATGTGATGACCGATCCATCTATCGAGGCATCCTTTCCTACCATGATGTCAGTACACCCAATACTGCCGGAATAGGCATTTTGGTTATAGAGCTCTTTTGCCTTATTCTCTTGGGAAATGACCGATTTCAAAATAAATTGTGGTAATAATATTCCTGCCAATAGAATACCCACCACAAGGGTGTTTTTCAGTTTCATTATTTTCTCCTCGTTTGGCCTCACCTATTTTCAAAAATTAACCCCACACTCATCTGGTCCGATAGTATCGCTTGCCACACAATATGTGGTATAACCATAAAAACATCTTTTATTTATGCGGCAGCTCTATAAATGTTCTCTCCAAAACTCCAGCATTTTATTATATAAATGAATACGCGCCGGCCTGTCGGAAATACCATGTTTTCTCATCGGATAAAACATCATATCAAACAGGATGTTATCCTGTATGAGCTCTTCGATGAAGTGCCAGGCATTTTGCGGATGTACGTTATCATCGTAAGTGCCGTGGACAAGCAAAAGTCTGCCGTGAAGGTTCTTAGCATTCCTTACAATGGATGTCATTTTATATCCTTCCGGATTATCCTGCGGCCTCTTCATTGCGAATTCTGCCCACTTAGTATCATAATAATGCCAGTCAGTGACCGGGGCCACAGAAATTCCGGCTTTGAATTCCTTAGTGCTGGTCATGGAATGTAATGTAAAACTGCCGCCACCGCTCCAACCCCAAATCCCAAACCGGTCTCCGTCTGTATAAG
>CAZYTI010001175.1:0-2022 GCA_964650065.1 uncultured bacterium | reverse complement strand
AATTCCACTTGCCATTTCCAGAGATTGGAGTCATACTTTCTGGCGCCGACGATGATAATGCGAGAAAAATCGCTATTGATATCACACAAAAGCTGCCTCCTCGAACAGGAGCTTTGACTTTTTCTGTGTTTAGCCATTCAGCCTGAGGGAGATCATTCAAACGTTACATCATTGTTCTTCCTTGCTACCTGTTTGTAAGAAAAAAGATATGGAAGCTGTAGAGAATAAAAGAAATACGGAACGGTTTGAACTCGATTTATTAGTTAAAGTAATAATCGATGTGAATAAAAAACCAAAAATCGAGACACTTCATACGAGAGATATTTCTTCAGAAGGTACATATCTAAGAACAGATAGTCCTATCGAGCCGGGAACACCGATCAAACTGGAACTTTTTTTATCTATGGACAGATTGTTGTCCCTCATTGGTGAAAAAAAACAGATAAAGGTGAAAGTAAACGGTGAGGTCATACGAACCGACTCGATTGGAATGGCGATACGGTTTGATAAAGGATACAAAATTACACCTCTGAATAAACAGGGGCAAGGATGAATAGTGATGATTCACTTCGTGAATCATTTATTAAATAAGAGGAGATCTAGAATGTCTGGGAAGTCGGAATCATATGAATCACTAAATGGAAGTATCACTTCCATGAAAGAGTTTCAGCGCGTTATAAGGCGAGAAAGGGAACGGGCAGATAGAAGCAGTTCGCCTTTCTCTCTTGTCGTGTTTGAATCTAACAATGGCGCGCAGAACTCCGAGAATGGAGGTTCCACTTCAGAAAACACGAAGAAACTTGTACAATTGTTAGGCAAACGAATTCGTTCTGCTGATGAAATCGGTTGGTTCGATAATCATAGTATTGGTGTCCTTCTTCCTTACACAAATCGGAAGGGCGCAGATAAATTTGCCGAAACTGTACTTGATGAGGATCCATCGATTAACATTAATGGAGATGCTATAGCTGTTTCTATACATTCTCATTCAGAAAAATCAGCTGATCAGAATTGGAATACTTTAGACAAAAAAATTCATGATGCTCTAGTTAAGAAGATGCCTTTCTGGAAGCGTCCGTTAGACATTTTTGGATCTTTGATCGGACTAATTCTCTTCGCACCAGTTTTCCTGCTGCTCGCATGTTATATCAAAATTATCTCACCTGGTCCAATTTTATTCAAACAGGCAAGGGTTGGTTATAAGGGTATACTATTTACATTTCTAAAGTTGCGAACCATGAGAGCAAATAACGATGTGGATGTGCATAAAAACCATCTGAGAGAGTTGATTAATAACAGCCAACCCATGGGCAAACTAGATGATACAGAGGATTCAAGGATTATTCTTGGAGGAAAGGTTATACGAAAGCTCGCTTTAGACGAAATACCTCAATTTTTAAACATTTTTCTTGGACATATGAGTCTTGTCGGACCTCGCCCATGTATCACGTATGAAGCAGAAGAATATTTACGGTGGCACACTCATAGATTTGATGTTGTACCTGGGCTGACAGGCTTGTGGCAAGTTAGTGGTAAAAATAAACTTACATTTCAAGAAATGATTCGTCTAGACATAAAATATTGTAAGAATATGTCATTTTGGCTGGATCTACGAATTATAGTGATCACCTTTCCCGCACTCTTCAGCCTTGGTCTTGAAGCTACAGTTGATAAGCTCAAAGAAAAACTATCTAGATAAGATACTGACGTTGTCTATGAAAAACATTGCTTCTGACGTAACGCTAGGCAAAAATGTAAAGATTTACGATTTTGTAAATCTTTATGGCTGCGAAATCGGGGAAAATACAAAGATAGGTACGTTTGTTGAAATTCAAAAAGGAGTCAAGATAGGTCGTAATTGTAAAATATCAAGTCATTCAATGATTTGTACAGGTGTTACGATAGAAGATGACGTTTTTGTGGGTCACAATGTCACTTTCACTAATGATGTTTATCCTAGAGCAACGACAAAAAACGGGACACTGCAATCTGAGAATGATTGGGTCTGTGTTCCGACTATTG
>CAZYTI010001174.1:0-2023 GCA_964650065.1 uncultured bacterium | reverse complement strand
TGATTAAACGATTGGTAGGTCAGTGAAGAAGTTGTCGGCGAAAATTCTTAATGAGCCTGTTGCAAAGAACGATGCAACGTATTGTAATCTAAGAAGTTGATTTTTGAAAGCCATTATCGCTGAAGTTTGATTTTATGTACCCGGAAAAACGTGAGTTGTTCGCAAAATTTTGCAGAAAAAAGGTAAAAATCGACAAGTGAGGGTTGATTCCAGGCTGATAGTGTAATAAAATACCCCCTTCATTCATAAGCGATCACAAAGAAAGGGGGTATCATGAAAAATCGAGCTAAATATATCAAGGCTCGGATTATAAATCAACTGAAATCTCGTGTTCCCGCATGGTCGAGATTGATCAGGAAAGAGAAGAAGCGCGTGGCAGAGAAGGTGTTGGCCGAAATCGTCAGTCTACCTGAAGAGAAGATATTCTCCCAGGAGCTTACTCCCCATGAACTTCTGGGGATTCCGGAGATACCGGAGGATATCTTGACCCATGAGAAGATGAAGGATTTAATCGCGGAGTTGCGTCATTCACTGTTGCTATTCCCTGGAAGGATGAGTAGCAAGTACATCAAAGACGAAGAGCTGCAGTTTCTGGACGGGTTGCTGGATGACTCGGTGATCGAGCACCTTCTCGCTCCTGCGGGATACCATGCGGGTATGCGAGATCTTCGTATATGCCAGCTTTTCAGGATAGAGCTTTTGAAGGTAGTGAAATATCCCGAGTTATCCTATCGCAAGTTCTGCACGCAGAAGCTCAACCCGTTGAAGGAGAAAGAGAACAGGAGTTTCGTGGGACTCCCCCTTCATAAAGTTCAAAGGGTGGACCACAGCGTGCTTTCACGATTTCGAAGCGGTCTGAACTTTTCTCAAACGGTGAACCTCATGCTCTATTTCATCGTTCTCATGGAGGAGGAAGGGCTTATTCTATCCCCTGTGGCATTCCTCGACTCGACAGAGCTCGCCTCGGTCTGCTCTCCCTATCCTCTTTGCAGCGTCGAGGTGGGGGACCGGAAGGTGAGGATTTACAATAATCTCGATGTTGATTGCGGGGCACGGCGTCAGAAGCGAGATAAGTCTCCCTTCGTGGTCGGCCATAGAGTGCACAGTCTCATCGCGCTGGATCCCGAGCATGGCAGAGGCATTCCCCTGGTATCGCTGGTGGCCCCCGCAAATCACCATGACAGCAATTTCCTGCGCCCTCTTCTCGTGATCGCGCATGCCATGGGCCTTTCGGTAGACGTCGTCGTCAGTGACGGGGCATATGAAGAGCCCCGGGAACTGGAAGATATCCGAAAAGAGACGGGAAGCCGCGTTATAACGCCACCCAATACAAAAGTGAAGATGCCCGAATGGGTTGATGAAGATGGAGACGTGTATTGCCACAACTATTGCGACACACCGATGCGATATGTGGGGAGAACTGAATTAGGCCATGAATACCAGTGCGATACAGCTTGCTGCCCCTTCTTGTCCGGGTGCCCGATGACGCGGGAGATTCCGCTGGATGCCGGGTATTTTAATCAGATTCCAAGCACGATTGCCCGGGCATATGGATGTTACGATTTTCGGAAAAACGGGGAACGAGCCTTCAACCTGTTGAAGCATGTCGAAGGGGTGGAACCCCTCAGGGTGAAAAAACAGCCACCGACACAGGCGGTGGTCACCTTCGCCATGATCGTCCAACTGATACGGAATTACAGGAGGATGAACGAGAAAACAACGCTGGAACGTATCGAGGCTAAACAGTTGTCGCTCTTTGCTGCATAGTCAACGAGAACGAGAAACACTGAAATGCTCATCGACAGGGATTACTCTATGCTCTTCTGATGAAAGAGCCAGGGATTTATTATCCCCCCCGCCTGTTGATCAAAAATTTCGGAGGAATTCTGTCGCTCTCCGTTGAAAATTTCTCTCAAATGCGATAGGGGAAGAACGGCCTGAAGTTTCAAATATTGACTTTGCAACAGGCTCTATATGTAACATCAAAGAAAAGAAAAAACCACTATTTTCTCGGATCCATTGG
>CAZYTI010001173.1:0-2024 GCA_964650065.1 uncultured bacterium | reverse complement strand
GCACACGCTTCCAAATGGCTCTGGAAAGGATTTGAGATTCCATGGACCGGCCCGAAATGGGACACCGATCCGCTTCACCAGGTGTATTACACACCTGAAGAATTCGATGTCCTGGACTATGGCAATTAATCATTGAAAAAAGGGGGAATACTGCTCATGACACAACCTGTTTCTCGAAAACGTCGTTATCATTCCACCGTTGGTCGTAAAAATTTCATGAAAATGATTGGGTTTGGTGCCGGTATGCTCGGTATGGCAACGGCCGCCGGACTTGCTGAGTCATTTAAAGATCTGGATGATATGAAATCATCACCTTTAGCCAAACGAAAACTGCCGTTCTGGGTAAAAGAGGTAGACAAACCCACTGTGGAAATTGACTGGGACAATATGGAAATTTTTGAAGGACCGCATAAGACCTTGTTTAATCCTGAAGGCTGGCCAGATAAGAATGATTATTTTAAAATTCATCAGACCAATATCAATTCCACAAAACTAAAAGTGCAGAATAATACTCCTGGTCACTCATTGAAAGATCGCGCATTAGGGGATGCCAACTGCTGGGGATGGGGAGCATTAAGTTCAATTGCGCCTGGATGGACCGGGCCGGATGTTGAAGCCTATGAAAAATGGGAGCATCCCACCATGTTTTATACACCAGAAGATTACGGTGTGCCCCGATACGAGGGGACACCTGAAGAAAATTCTCAAATGCTCCGGGTAGCAGGCCGGATATTAGGCGCAGCAGATATGGGATTTATCCGGTTGGATAAAAACATTAAAAAACTGCTTTGGGGAAATATCCGATTTGAAAAAGTGGATAAAGGATATGAAGATAAAAAGACACAATCATTTGTATTGCCGGATAAGGAATTATGGGCCATTTGTTCTCTTATTCCCCAAAGTTCATGGATGAACCGGTATACAAAAAGAATGAGCTGGGCCAGCAGCAATACGGCTGCCTATTCCCAAGCCAACATTTATTCAAACCGCTTGAATGTTTTTTTAAGGGGACTGGGTTACCAGTTTTACGGCGGGGATACCGGTTCTGTTGGACGGCTTGTTGGGTTTGGTGTCATGTCAGGGCTAGCGGAATATGGTAGGGCTGGGATTTTGGTTAGCCCCCAGTTCGGAACCAATTTCCGGACCGTTTTAGTGACTATAACAGACCTCCCGCTTGCTGTGACAAAGCCAATAGATGCCGGGATAATTCAGTTTTGCCGCGCCTGCAAAAAATGCGGAGAAATGTGTCCGTCAGGTGCAATCTGCATGGAAGACCAACCCTTTTGGGGCGGGGAAGCCGCCTATCAGGCAAAAGGAATCAAAGGATGGTACCAGGGTGGCCAAAAATGCTACAGCTACATGCTGGGTGGGGAGCCTGACTGCAGTCGTTGCCAGACAGTTTGTCCGTTTACCAAATATGATCAAGCGGTCATGCACGATCTTGTAAGGATGTTTATCGCTAAAGCGCCAAAACTACACAGGTTGATCAGAATAATGGATGACGTATTTGGCTACGGCAGCGAACCAGATTTATCGAAAACTCCCTGGGACCTGAATCCCATGGATATCCCTTTGTTTGGACGCGATTCTTCCCGGTCATAAACCGAAAGTGCTTATAAAATAAGGAGAAATTGATGTGCGGTTAGCAAGTTGGGAATGGTTTTGGTATGTGGTTATCGGTTTCTTAATGGGCAGTGGTTTGGTCTACATTATAACCGAACTCAATGCCATGGATATTAAACTGCTTTGGTACGAATGGATCTTGGGTACTTTATTCATGTTTATCTTTATGCTCATGGGGCAGACATTTATAGCTTCATTTAAGGAGTTTCAGCCCCGGGCAGCCTGGATGACTCTTGTTTTTATGGGGTTTCCTAATATATTGATCGGTGCTGTCTTGGTGGGATCGGTCCTGTCTCGCTCATGAAGGATTAGATCCATAATAAATATTAAGCAGATCTGAGGAGGTATCGATTGATGGAAAGAATAATCTTTTTGGCACCAAGGTTACTATTATTAACCTT
>CAZYTI010001172.1:0-2024 GCA_964650065.1 uncultured bacterium | reverse complement strand
CCCGGTTTCCAAATACTAGGTACCCGTAATCGGAAACCGGGAGCAAGTTTTTTTTGGAGAGACCCCATGAAAAATAGAAATGTATTGTTTTTGACGCGTTTTTTCATAGCCATTTATTTATTAATCAATGTGTTGCTCTTGTCAGCTCAAGAGATGAATACACTTCAAAGAAGCGTCAAAAACATTTTGTCGAAATTTCCTGCAGAGAGTTCAGAGGTGCGAGACCGCTTGGCAGGAGAACTCATGGCTTTGGGGAAAGGGCCCATTACAGAAATTTGCACGATGCTCGTTTCCCCGGGTACCGGGGACGATACCAACGCCCGGTTTGCTTTGAATGCGCTGGCGACTTTTGTGGGTCGGTCTGATACCGGGGACGATCGTAAAATAATCGAAAATTGCATACTCAACGCATTAGAGGCAGCCAAGGATGATGAGGTGAGGGCGTTTTTAATTCGGCAGTTGCAGTGGGTTGGGAAGAACGCGTCCGTAAAACCGTTGAGTGCCTATCTTAAAGATGTTCGGTTGTGTGAACCGGCCACACAGGCCCTTTTATCGATTCGTTCCCCTGACTTGGAAAAGATCCTGATCAAGGCGATGGGTTCCGCAGAAGAGGAGAATCTGGTGACGATCATACGCGCTCTGGGTGAGTTACGCAGTCAATCTGCCACCAAGAAGTTGTTCAAATATGTCGATAGTCCTGATAAAGAGGTGCGGCGTGTGACTCTCGATGCCCTGGCAAATACGGGCGATCCTTCGGCCCAGGCTATTTTATCCAAATCGCGGGTGACGGATTCCCCGTATGACCGGGCTACGGCACCCTCCCTCTACCTGCTCTTTGCACAACGACTCGCCGAAGCCGGGGATCGGGCGACAGGTGTACGCATCTGTCGTAGCATGATCCGTGCTTATGCAGCTTCGAGTGAGAGCCATATTGCCTGCACCGCATTGGGTATACTCATCGATGTACTGGAGGGAGATGCCCTGGAAGATTTACTGGCTGCGATGGAAGTTCCAAATGATAATTTCCAGGCGGCTGCTTTGGCATTGGCCGATAGAATCCCGGGAGACACGGCCACGGCTGAGTGGATAGCGACGATGAAAGAAGCCGAACCGGTGACCAGGGCAAACATTATCGCCATGTTGGGACGACGGGGAGATGGCGCTGCATTAAGAGCGGTACTCCCGTCACTGAAAGATGAAGAAAAAACGGTCCGAATGGCTGCCATACCTGCGGTCGTCAAACTGGGTTCAACGGAGGTGGTTTCCGAGTTGATCCATGCAATGGGAGAAGCACAGGATACAGACGAAATTGAACTCATTCGGATCCTTCTTTTAACTCTCCCCACCGAGGCTGTCGTCAATGCATCAGCCCATGCGATACCGACTATTCCGCCGCCGGCTCGAAAAGCCCTCCTGGAAATTCTGGCGGCCCGAAAGGCCCGATCCCATGTCGAAGTGGTTTGGGAACAGTCCCACAGCCATGATCAGGGAGTGAAAATTGCCGCCATCAAAGCCCTCAAAAGTCTGGTGACGGATGAGGATTTGCCGAGACTCATCGAGATTTTAGAGAAGGCCGAAAGTTTGGGTGTGATCTCCGCTGCTCAAAATACGATGGTTGAGAGTGCAAACCAAATTCCGGATTTGGAGAAGCGGGGAGATCTGATATTGGCGACTCTGGCGAAGACTGAGGGTAAAAAAAGAATTCGCTTCATTGAATCTCTGGCAAGAATAGGCGGCCGTGAAGCTCTCAATGTCGTGGTTACTGAAACCAGGCAAAAGGACACGGAAGTAAGAAACGCGGCCATCCGAACCCTGGTCAACTGGCCCGATTTTCAGGCGGCTCCGTATCTCTTCCAATTGGCCCAGAGAATTAAAAATTCCGATCATCAATCCATGATACTCAGAGGACTGGTCCGACTCATCGTAGAATCTGAAATTACGGAAGCCGGGAAGCTGAGCATGTTGAAAAAAGCCATGCCTGTGGCCATAAACAGTCAAAATAAAGCATTGGTGATGAATGGATT
>CAZYTI010001171.1:0-2025 GCA_964650065.1 uncultured bacterium | reverse complement strand
GGGTTTGAAGTTGTTGCCCCGTTACATGAATACAGGAGCGGAGCAAATTATACTCGTTACGGGATCAGTGATGTTCGTGATCTGGAATATTGCATTGATTATCTGAAGAACGGAAAGGTTGACTGCTTAATTATCCAATTGTCCCAGTGGATTCGTGTGGCCTTAGCGGTGACACTGCTCAAGGAAATGGATCTTCCCTCAGCCTTATATGCTGACACTGACGACAGGTGGGCCGGAGAGGTCACTGCCAGCGCTGTGGCAGCCAGCACATTTGAATCTGCCTACTCCAAAAACCTCATTCTTCTGGAAAGATTCAGAGATTCGGAAAAGGATGATGTCCTGTTCTGGCTGAAGGGAACAGGAACATTACAATCTATGAAAAAAGGCCGGATTATAGCCTGGGGAGGAACTTACGGGGCGGATATCCCGTGGACAAGAGATGATGAAGCTATCCTGGAAAATACATTCATTAAAGAGATACTCCATGAACAGGAAATTGTGTTAATTGAAGCGGCAAGAAAAATCGTTAAAGATGACCCCAAAAGAATCGATACATTTATCAAATGGTTAACTGATAATAACGTACAGATACGTTTTGATAACCAGATGCTCACAGAGGATGCCCTTAAGTTTCAAATTGGTCAGTATTTTGCGGCGAAAGACAGACTAAAAGAATTACAGGATGAAAATGTCATTGGCGTATCAATAAAGTGTCATTTTGAAGTTTCCACCAATTGTATCGGTTGTACAGAATGTTTGATTCCAGGCTTCCTGCCTTTTGGAGAGGATTGTGAGGGGGAGAAAGAAATAGTGCCTGTGGCCTGTGAAGGAGATTTAAAAGGGCTTTTGAGTCTGGTCATGTTACACATGATCGAGCCTGAAATTCCACCGTTGTTCGGAGACATGATTTACTTTAAGAAAAGCAATCTGTTGATGTCTAATTGCGGGGCATCTTCCGTTTACTGGGCCGGAAGGTCAAATGATATCAACGTCTCATTGCCCAGGGTCAGCCTTTTACCTCAAGTACACGGGAAATCAGGAAGTACCGTTCATTATATCACCCCTGGAGGTGACGTGACACTTGCACGCTTGTTCCGGGTCAAAGGTCAATACCTTATGTATCTTGGAGTCGGCCGGGTTTCAGATGATCCGTCTGAGGTGAAAATGAGAGAAGGAGCCCCATGGCCGCAAACCTATGTGGTCTTTGACTCTGATCCATACCTATTGTACAGAACCAGTCCATGTAATCATGGCTGTGTGACAGAAGGTGATGTCACGAAAGAAGTTGAAGCGTTTTGCAGGCATGCGGGTGTTAGAGTGATCCGTTGTGATGATAATTCGAGTCTGGAGGATTATCTCAAAGATTTGCCGTATTTTTGAAATTTATAAAATTCTTAAATTGTGTGACGGGATGAAAAATTTTTTTAGAAGGGAATCACCGAGATGACGAAAATTACCCAACTTCTTGATACATTGAATACGCTGTATGATTCTGATGAAAACAAACGACGGTGGTCGTTATGGCTGCAGGGAGATCGCCCTGTCAGGGGAGAAACTCAGTGGCACGGAACCCCGAAAGGATCGGCGCGTAACGGCGATATCATGCCCGTAACAGCGGAGTGCCTCAATACGATATGGACCGAATTGCTGGGATTCAGGCTTGATAGATATTATCAAGATCCGGAGTATTATCTTGAGTACTATTTACGGATGAAGTTGAAGAAGTTTACTGAATTTCCGGATGATACTCCCCTTGATCACAATATTCCCCTCAGTTTTGGAGTGATTTTCGAAGCTGGAATCTTAGGGCAACACTACTATTTTCTGCCGGATCAAGAACCTGCTCTGAGTCCTGATCCGGTGCTTACCCCCGACACAGAACTGCCAACAACGTTTGAGTTTGAACACAATGCCCTGATTCAGACGGCCAAAGACTTCTATGTCAAGGTCAAGAACCTGGTCGGCTCAGAATTTACGGTAATTTTCCCACAATGGTTCAGGGGTCCTCAAGGAGTGGCATTGTAT
>CAZYTI010001170.1:0-2026 GCA_964650065.1 uncultured bacterium | reverse complement strand
TGTGAATGCTTTCGAAAAAATCTCAATTCCCTACTATATTGGTGGTTCGATTGCAAGTTCTATTTATGGGCTGGCTCGCGCTACAGTGGCTATTGATATTGTGGCTGATGTAAAACTTCATCACATTTCTTCACTGAAACAAGAGCTTGAAAAATCATATTATATTGATGAAGAGATGATTAAAGAAGCCATTCAAAATAGTACTTCATTCAATCTAATTCATTTGGAAACAGTAATTAAAATAGACGTGTTTATTTTCAAAGATATTCCTTATCAGCAGAATGCTTTAGAACGAAAAATTAAAGACACATTAGAAGATGATTATGTGAAAACAGAGTTCTATTTCTCATCGCCAGAAGATATAATTATCAGCAAATTACAATGGTATGAATTAGGTGGAAAAGTTTCAGAACGTCAGTGGCTTGATGTGATTGGTGTAATAAAGGTTCAGGGCGACTCTCTTGATAAAAATTATCTTCAAGTTTGGGCAAAAAAACTTGGAATTTTTGAATTATTGAAGAATGCTTTTAATGATGCTGAAATTCAATTATAGATTTATAACCACGTCTAAATTAATTTTAAATGAGTATCGTTTTGACTTTTTCTTGGATACCAATGCGACTATTTCTTATATACATCAGATTGATCTTGTTTCCATACCTCCTTTTTGCACAAAATGATACGAACAGTCCGTCCGGTGATTCTTCTGAATATTTAATAACTTCTAAGATCGAGGATTACCATTCTCCAAATGATGAGAATTCAACCTTGGTCTCCGAAACACCCATTGTCACACCATCGGGAGGTTTCTATACAGATTCTGTTCTGGTTCAGGTGAGTGGGGTTCATTCCAATACAGAGATCTATTATTCTTTGAACGGAAGTGAACCCACACAATCATCATTTCGTTACACAAAGCCCATCATTTTCACCAAAACATCCATTTTCAGGATTCGCACCTATCGTCCGGGTTACCCGCCGGGTGCGGTTTTTACCCATACTTATTTAATCAATCCATCCTTTTCCTTGCCCGTCGTCTCTATGGTGACTGAGTATAAACATCTGTGGGGCAGCACGGGTATTTATGCGAATCCAAGAAGTGGTAGTGAAAGGCCCGTTCATATCGAGTTTTTTAAACCCGATGGGACACTCAGTTTCTCGTTGGACGGTGGAATGAGAATTCATGCGCCCGATGGGAAACGTCAAAAGTCCTTTCGTCTCTATGCCCGGCCTGAGTATGGGACGCCTGAGATAAACTGCCATATTTTCCCAGATAAAAATATCCGTGTATTTAAACGACTCATACTTCGGAATGCGGCCAACGATGGTCTTCAAATGGCGTCATACCATACGCACATCCGTGATGGATTGCTGCATATTTTGTACAACAAGATTGATGGTAAAACGGCCATGTCGTCCTTTTTAATGGTCCACGTTTATTTGAATGGGGAGTATTGGGGGATATATAATCTCCGTGAGAGGCAGGATAAACATTACATCGAATCGAATTTCGGGGAGACCGGAATTGATTTTTTAGAACGTGCCTTTGGATTTTCCGGTAATATGACTACGATTGAAGGAGATTGGGACCATTATAACCGAATGAAAGCATTTATCGATTCTGCCGATTTGAGTCTTTCCACGAATTACGAATATGTGAAGACGCAAATGGATGTGGAGGATTTCTTGGATTACTGGATGTTTGAAATTTATTCCGGTAACTACGACTGGTTGTCCAACAATATTCGGTTTTGGCGGGCAAGAACGCATTATGCAAAATGGCGGTGGGTATTATGGGATCTGGATCATGGTTTGGGACTCCCCTTTACCTATGCCGGTGTGCAGTGGGGAGATCCCAGTGCCGATCATCTGGATCGGGCAACGGGCTCGAAATTCCCGAGGACATTTAGTGGTAGAAACACAATTATCATACGTAATCTTTTAGATAATACCGAAGCGAGAAACTATTTCAATATTCGTTTTGCCGATTTATTAAACAGCACCCTTTCATCAGATTATGTGCTGG
>CAZYTI010001169.1:0-2028 GCA_964650065.1 uncultured bacterium | reverse complement strand
CAGGACTGTAAGTGTGCAGTCTATAGAGGAAGGCCGTACCCGGTTTCAAATGAGGTTCAGTGGTGAAATCTGGTTTTCTCCTCTGGTACATGACGTCAATGGGGATGGGAAAAAGGAGTTTTTTATATCTGAATGCAGAACGGATACGGTCTTTTTACATATGCTGAATTCTGACGGTAAATGTATTTTTTCAATCGTCGGCGCAGTGAAACCCAATAGAAGCAGTAGAGCGTTCGATTGTGTATTGTCTCCTGAAGCCGTGATGGATGTGAATGACGATGATCACCTGGATGTCATCCTCACTGTAAATACTGGATATGCATATCAGCCCAGAGGTGTATATGCTCTGGATATACATAATCAAAAATTTCTGTGGCAGTACGAGACCGGACATGTGCCGATGACACTCCGATTGTCAGACATCAATGGCGATGGCAAAAGGGAAATCCTGTTTGGTTCCGGTTCACCTGACAATGGTGAGGCCGCCTTTGGCAGCAATTATATGATCAATGACACTGATGATAAAAATACCTATTTGACGGTTCTCGATTCCCTTGGAAATAAACTGTCAAGACAAAGAACTGGCGGGAAATTCACTAAGATTCGTCTTTTTGTTCATGACATAACCGGAGATGGGGAGCCGGAAAATATTGTTCTTTTTTCCAGTCATAGCGATGAGAAGGAAGAAAGTTTCATCGGATTCTGGAATCCTCTATCCCGTCAGATAAATCCTAAATTGCCTTTTAACAAGTATATTGATTCAAAATTGGCATTTCTGGATTTTGATCGTGATGGTTCAGATGACATTTTTCTCATCTGGGAAGATGGTTTGATAGAGATAAGGAATTATCTTCTCGAGACAATCCGTTCTGCACAATTACCGGATTTATCAATACCAACAATCCTCATAGATGATATCACCAATAACGGCGAGGAGGAGATCATTATATCTGCTATTCATAAGAGCCGTTACGTGAATATTGTTTTCAATCGTTATCTTCAAATACTGGGATACAATGATCTTAATCAGCGTATTTTCGGGATCGTTCACCAGGGATTTAACAAACAAAAACTATTATTATCCCGAGAAGAAACAGATATTCTGAAGATTTCTCTTGCGGCTCTGAGAGAGCAAATGTTTCGTCTTCCAGTGATCCGGTGGAAATGGCTGGGCTATGGAAGTATCATGGGACTTATTATTGCCGGGATTATCCTGTCGATTATATTTACTCAAAAATTAAACAGGAACACTTCCTGGATTCAAAGGACACTTTTAGATGCGGATCGATTCGCGACCTTACTCTTAGATTCCGAAGGTCTGGTAATCGGATTGAACACTGCCTGCGAACAATTGTTCAATATTCACCGGGATCAAATAACCGGAAACTCTTATAAAGAAATATTCGATGATTCAAAATGGAGTCCGATTACCAAAGTTGTAAAATCTTCTTACCAGAAAACCAGGCCAAATATTCAGCAAGAAGTGAGTATATTGAATGATGATCGTCAGCTCAGTTTTTACATTTATATCAATTCCATCTCATTACCACGCTCAAAAAAAAGAGGACGGCTGATCAAAATTCAGGATATCACCGATCTTGTACATTCAAAAAGAGCAATTGCATGGGCAACCATGGCACAGAGACTTGCCCACGAAATTAAGACACCTTTGGCCACTGTCATGATTACGGCTCAGAATCTTGAAATGGAATATGAAGACAAGCCAAGTGACTTGAAGATTGGAGGAAAATATATTGAACGTATCCTGAAACAAGTCAGACGACTCCAGAAGATGACGGATGCATTTTTAAAGTTTTCGAGAATAGAGAAACCAAGATTTGAGCTTTTGGACATCAACGAGGAGATTTCGAAATTTCTGCAAAAAAAGCAGTCCAAAATGGGATACGGAGTAAAGGTTGAAAAAGTATTTGCAGATGATCTCCCCAAGATCGCCGCGGATACACAGCAGTTAGTGATTGCTCTGCAAAACGTGGTCGATATTAGTTTAAATGCAATGGGTGGTAAAGG
>CAZYTI010001168.1:0-2029 GCA_964650065.1 uncultured bacterium | reverse complement strand
CGTTATCATCCAGAACCGGTAATTACGAAAGATGATGGAAAACCGTGTGAAAATTCTCGGATCTTTACCAGGACCCGGTTGTTCTTGACTTGACAGTTTGATTTGATCTTCAATTGGAGCAAAGCCACAGTCTTCGGGTTTGTCTCTCACCGCTATCCAACCGGCAAAGGCCAAAATCAGAGACAGAATACCAACAAATATAAACGAAAACCTCCAGCCGGACAGCAAAACAAGATAAGTCAGCGGCAGTGTGGCTGAGAGGCCGCCGATGTTACCGATGGCAAGCATCATACCTGTCATACTCGCAAATTCCCTCATACCGTACCATCTTGAAAAGATTTTCAAACTCGGGATAAAAATGCCTCCTACACCTGCTCCGATAAGGGCTCTTCCCAGAATGGCGGAAGTGGTGCTTTCGGAACACGAAAATAATATACAGCCAGAAGCCGCGATAATGGAAAAGGCGGATATTACTTTTCGTGGGCCTATTGTATCCGAAAGTATTCCAACCGGAGGTTGTACCATCGAGTATAGGAAAAAATAAGCGGAAGCTATTATGCCTAGAAATGTTGCGTCTGAGTTCAAGGCACTCATTAGATCCCGGGCTATAACTGTCGGGGCCACTCTGTGAAGACATGCAAGAAAATAGATAGCCCCCAGAATAAACAACATTCGTCGGCGATATTTTTTGATATCATTCATCGGTGTAATTCGAGATTATCAGTTTGGGGATTTTCCCCGCGATTTAATAGAAACATCACCCGTATTCCAAGTCTCGCATTGTATTGCAAAAAAACACCAGAAAGGGGCATATTGTTATCAGTAGCGGGTTATGATGTAAAGATATGTTTTAAAAAGCCTGCAAGCAACACAGGGATAAGCCAGCAATTTACAGTTGATGTCGGATTGTGTCGGGTACTTACGACGGTTTGGAGAAAAAACTTGGATTGCTTTGTGAACTGGAATTAGAAATGTTCGATCTCATGTTAATTTGCGGAGCAATTTCGCCTTTGGTTGGTGGTTCATCATTCTGGATCTCCGTTCCTTCAGATAAAATGGATATTGGTGATTATTTTCTTGGTTCTTCTGAGTCAATCGAGATAACTATTTTGGGTTAAGATGAGGTTGAGCGGCAGATTGTTAAAAAGGTAGAAAAGCACTGAAATTGCCGTCAGCAATATTCTCATGCTTCAATTCTGAGGACTATATTATTTCTATAACAGGGCAGACTATAATTGATATTTCTTAAAATTCAATAAGTTGCACTATACTATTTTTATAGCCGGATTCCGCAGGTCAAAACGAAAAATCCCCGATTTCTCCATGTCAATATATGGTATCAAAGGTCTGGTAAATTTCCACTGTCTGATCATATTACAGGTCTTGTACATTGCTTCAAAAATGGATTTTAAAATATAGCCAAAATATCGTGTTCTTATACGGATCCGTATAACCTTACCTGCTAAATGCATAAAAATTAATAACCATTTGATTTATAAAAATATAGTTTCTTGATTTTCGATAACCAAATAGAGTATTGTTCAGACAAATAAAAACCTTTTAGAGTTTTATGCGGATCCGCATATACACTGTTCGCCAGAAAGGCATCAGCATGAAGATTCTAATTGTGACGATTGGTACGCTAGGTGATGTTCAACCCTATATCGCATTGGGCAGATCACTTATGGAGTCCGGTAATGAAGTCACCATTTGCACCTGTGAGCACTTCGAGCCCTTCATACGGGAATACGGTTTAGGCTATGCCTACGTTAACAACGACTTCATCGATTTCATGCACACACCAGAGGGGAAGATCATCCTCGGAAATGCGGGAAGCTTCTGGGAGACCCTGGTAGCTACAGCGCGCATGATCCCTAAGTTTGGGAATCTCCAGGAGAAGCAGATGGCAGACGTCTGGGCGGCGTGTAAGGAGACAGCTCCGGATCTGATTCTGTACCATATGAAGGCTCTCGGTGCGCCAGACTTCGCCGAGAAACTCGGGGAGCCATGCATGCTGGCCTTCTGGCTC
>CAZYTI010001167.1:0-2030 GCA_964650065.1 uncultured bacterium | reverse complement strand
GCCAATAGACCATAATAATGGACGTTCGCTCCTTTCATAATGTCCAATATTTCTCAAATCCCAACAGGTCTAATTCTTCATGAAAAACTGGACGTGGAGGCACGATTTCTTTCTGGATTTTGTCATCAAGTAAAATCCCATTGATTTCCGGATCCCATTTTATCTTATACATACACTATCCATTTCTTAAAACAATACCTTCATCAAATTCGTAAATGTTGAGTGGCCATGTTGAAAGCCTTTTTCTACAGGCAAAGGGAATACATGATGAATTAAAATTGGATCAGGGAAATCCAGATCGAATTTTAATTCTCTATTTGTCATCTTTTCCCACTATAAAAGGCTTTCCCGCTCTCAAAATTTGATGAAGGTATTGTAAAACAACTGATTTTTCTACTATGAAAAGGTTTGTCATAATGTCGTCACAAATTAATATATTAAGTCATGGACTGGTAATTTTGTCAATTTTTTATTTTAGCCAACCTCATTTTAGAAAATAATAATAATAAATAAGACAAATTTATAGCAATGTTTAATTCAATTTTTAGGGAAAATCATAAAATCAGGTATAAGTGTGTAAAAATAAGTTGCATGTTTTGGAAACTCCTGGTAGGTAATTGAAAACATCAAGAATCGG
The DNA here is from genome assembly GCA_964650065.1 of uncultured bacterium. Taxonomy (GTDB): domain Bacteria; phylum Zhuqueibacterota; class QNDG01; order QNDG01; family DSAB01; genus CAZYTI01. The sequence goes on along the minus strand of CAZYTI010001167.1, from coordinate 1,393 downwards.
GACTCAGTTCTCATTGTGTTCATAAGGTACACAGGATATAGACGAGGAATTGATGTCCAAGACTTATTGCCTTTCGGAAGTGCAGAAGAGGTAAAACAGGAAGTCACCCGCATTGCAAAAATATTTGAAAAGAATGGAGGATATATCTTGTCAACCAGTCATGTGATGATGGAAGATGTCCCGGAAGAAAATATTCTCACATTATATGAAGTGGCGAAAAGTATTACTGACCATCTATGAACTTTCCACATGTCAAAACATGTGATTTTGAAGAAGCCGCTCTTGGAAAATTATGAATTGAAAGGAAAAAATGAAAGCGTTAGTAAAAACAAAACCTGGCCCTGGATTGGATTTGGTGGAAGTTGATATCCCAAAACCCTGCAAAGACGAATTATTAGTTGAGGTAAAAGCTATAGCTATCTGCGGGACGGAGATTCATTTTTATCACTGGGAGTCAGCGGCGACGAATTTTGACATCCAATTCCCAATGAATTTGGGACACGAGTATGCAGGAAAAGTCATTGAAGTAGGAGAGAATGTCGAAGGCTTTTCAGTTGATGATCTCATCTCTGTGGAAACACACATCCCTTGTGGGCAGTGCTATAGTTGTCATTTAGGAAATACCCATAATTGTCAAAATATGAAATTAGTCGGTATGCACTATCCCGGGGCGTTTGCGAAATATGCGACGATCCCTGCGAAGGTCGCGTTTAAGCTTCCTGATGGGGCATCTTATGAGGAAGGTGCGTTGTTTGAACCAGCAGGAGTAGCCATGCGAGGGATCGATGAGGCGAAAATATCTGCGGGGGACCTGGTCGTTGTCCTGGGCTGTGGCCCTATAGGGCTTGTCGTGGTTCAAATCGCTCAAGTAACTGGGGCTGCTCAGGTAGTAGCCGTCGATGTCAATGATTTTCGGTTAAACATGGCTGAAAACTTCGGCGCCATAGCATTAAATCCAGAAAGGGATAATGTTATTCAACAAATTAAAAAGATCGCCGGTCGGAAAGACGGAGCGGACGTCGTGTTGGAAGTAAGCGGTGCACCAGCCGCATTTGACTATATATTCGAGATCATCCGTTTGGAAGGTCGTCTGGTTACAATTGGTCATCCGACTCAACCGGTTACTATTGATATATCAAAACACATCAACCAAAAAGGAATTCATCTTAAAGGGGTTTTCGGAAGGAGAATCTGGGAAACCTGGGAGCACCTGGCTGCTCTTGTTGAACATAAAAAAGTTAATCTAACTGATATTATCACCCACAGGTTCCCGCTCGATCAATATCAGAAAGCATTTCAACAAATCAATAAGAATGCAGGAAAAGTTCTTTTAATACCATAAGAACCCACCATTTGCCTATAAATTAGAAGATTAAGTCATAACCACAAATCC
>CAZYTI010001166.1:0-2030 GCA_964650065.1 uncultured bacterium | reverse complement strand
AGTTTATTTTTCAACCCGGCCGTCATTTCGTTACTCCCCACTTCCAAACCCGTTCTCCCGGGCAGCCACTCCAACCGGAAAAGAAAACCCATTTTAGAAAGGCTTCTGTGGTTCTTCGGTAATTTCGTATCTGCCTATCCCAAAAAGGTCATCATTGCAGCCATCCTTTTTTCGGCCATATCGTCCATTGGCATATTTTCGGTGGTTGTGGATACCGATCCCAAAGGTTACTTTTCGAAAAATGATCCTGTGGTGATTGCGACAGACATGGTAGATCAGAATTTGGGGGGATCACAAAATATCTCCATCGTCTATCAGGGAGATATCAAAGAGCCGCGTTTGATGGAAAAAATAGATGCCATGGAAAGAACCCTGGAATTACGGCCCGAAGTCGGGATGACGACATCGGTTGCACGGGTCGTTCGCCAGATGAGCAGGGCCTTGAATGATCCGGATGAGCCCGGGTATGATGCCCTACCCGATACTCGAAACGGCGTGGCCCAGTATTTTGAACTATACGCCATGAGCGGTGAGGCGGAAGACTTTGAAAAACTGGTCGATTTCCCCTATGAACATGCACTCATCACGGCCCGCATGACCACCACGAGCACGGCAAAACTCAGCCAATTCATAAAAAATATCACCCAATTGGTTAAGAGTGATTCGGATATACTCCTGGTCGGTGGCTTCGGCGTCGTTCTGGCCGATATTGCCAGACTCATGGTCAACGGACAGATCCTCTCTCTCGCCATCGCCACCATTGTCGTTGCGCTACTGCTCATGTTGCTGTTCCGATCTGTGACCGCGGGCCTCATCTCGGCCATCCCTCTGGGACTTTCAATGACAATTCTGTTCGGCCTGATGGGGTTGTTTCGTATTGAGCTGAACGTGGCCACGGCCATGCTCTCATCCATCATGATCGGCGTGGGAATCGATTACACCATTCATTTTCTCTGGAGATACAGGGAAGAGAGACGGAACGGTCTTTCTCCGGAAGACGGCGTAAAAAAAACGCTGACAACCACGGGAAGGGGAATTATATTCAATGCATTTTCCGTCATCATTGGATTCATGGCCCTCATGTTTTCCAGTTTTTTACCTGTGAAATTTTTCGGATTTTTAGTTGTCGTTTCCATTTTTGCCTGTCTCATTGGGGCCCTGGTCCTCATCCCTTCCCTGTGCCTTGTTTTGAGGCCGAAATTTCTGAAACCAAAGTAATTACCACGGAATTTCACAGAATAACACGGAAAAAGATAATGGTATCAATTCAGTTATAAGGTGTTAGAAGTTAGATGACAAGTATCAGGACATATGTTACACTTCGATGTATCAAGACATATGTTACACTTTAGATTTTTCTTTGTTCTTTTGATCTTGTGGGCCCATGCTATTTGCGAGGAACTCAGACTATTCGGTTCTACTCGTTCGTTCCTCGTTCCCACACAAACTCGGAGCGTGGGAACGAGATCATTATAACATGAATCATAAGGAAATCAAGTTATTAAAGGACCATTAATCTCCCCTTGAGGGGGGTGTCCCGACTTTCAATAATCTTTTTATTATATCAGGTCGGGACGAGGGGTGTTTTAAATGATTTTAAAAACAATGAAAAAAAGGAGTCACCCATGAAGAACGCAATAATACTCACCATCTTAACAATCATATTCATAATCCCAACTACCCAGGCCCAGACCACCCTCACTGCCCGTGAGATCGCCGACCGTTCCTACGACACGACCAGACTCGCCGGTGCCGAAGCCGTGTCCACCATGTCAATTCTTGACAACAGAGGCAGAGAGCGTGTTCGCAAAATAGCCCAGGTGACCAAACTCTATGATCAGGGGGATACAGAAAAGAAAATGATCCGGTTCCTGGAACCTGCCGATGTCAAGGGAACGGGACTCCTCACCTTCGATTACAAGGAGAAGGATGACGACATGTGGCTGTACATGCCGGCCCTTCGAAAAACGCGGCGGATCATCAGTTCGGAGAAGGCCAAGAGCTTCATGGGATCCGAATTTTCTTATGCC
>CAZYTI010001165.1:0-2030 GCA_964650065.1 uncultured bacterium | reverse complement strand
ATTGGAAGTGGTCATCAGCAAGAGCCAGAAGATATAACGAGGGCCTGGTTCCTGATGATTCTGAAATACCTTTTTTGATGAAATAATTTATGTAGAGGAATTTGATAATATTCATCCAGGTTAGAGGATGATAGATACCCGATTAGACCCATCGGCACGGCCTAAAGGCACGTGCCACACGAGATGAGTAAGTTTTATATTTATAGGTCACCCGTCGGTTGCCCTTCATAAATGAAATAATATCATCAATATTTTTGTGTAATTCATTTTCCACCGGGCATTCGGATCGGTTATACGCTATGGGAGGTAGAACATGAAAAATATATTTATTTGTACAGATGGCACATGGAATACTACGCTGCAAATAGACAGGGAGCAATTAACATTTACCAATGTAGCAAAACTCGCCCGGACGATATTGACGAAGGATAATGAGCAAGTTGTGTATTATGATCGTGGCGTGGGGACCAATGATTTCCTGGATAAGTACACGGGCGGTGCATTCGGTCATGGATTGTTTAAGAACGTAAAACAGGCTTATAAATTTATCGTAGAACATTATGCCAAAGACGATCATATATTAATATTTGGATTCAGTCGGGGTGCCTATACAGCAAGAAGCCTGGCTGGTTTAATATCAGAAGTGGGCGTATTGAGAAGAAAGTATATATCCGACTTAGATTCGATTTTTAAACTGTATCGGAGGAAAAAGAAGTATAAAAACATAATTTCGCAATATACGGATAATTTTTGTTATCCAAGTAAGGAAGTGTTTTTTTTAGGCGTGTGGGATACGGTTGGTGCGCTGGGAATTCCATTGATCAGTTTAAACTGGCTGACCTCATGGCGATACAAATTTCATAATGTAAACTTATCTCCTCATGTAAAAAATGCTTTTCATGCCATCGCATTAGATGAAAAGAGAATGCAGTTCAAGCCGACGTTATGGAAAACAGAGAATATTACAGAGTCGCAAAGAGTCGAACAGCGCTGGTTCCCAGGCGTGCATTCAAATATCGGAGGTGGTTATCAAGATTCAGGACTTTCAGATTTAACATTTGAATGGATGTTGAATTTACTTGGAGAAATTGTACATTCTATAAAATTTGATGAAGATTATATAAAAGAAAATGTGAAGCCAAATGCTTGTGGGGAATTAAGAGAATCTCGTTCAGGAATATTTTTGATGTCGAAAATATTTCCATATATTCGAAAACCATTGAAAGATGAAATCGGAAAAGAAATAATTGATGAGTCTGTTTATGATAGAATGAAAAACAAAGAAAGTAACTACAAGCCGCGTAATGTAAACAGCAAATGACTGTAAAATATGGAAAATAAGTTTCCATTCTTTAGGAAACGCTCTTGCTCTTAACAATGAAGACGAATTGAGTCATACCTTGGATTTCTCTGAAGCTATGGAAAAGCTACTCAGGGAAGTTCAAAAGGGCAGGATAGCCGACAAAAAAAGGATATTGGAAGAAAAAACCATAAAAACAATTTTTGCAGAGATCTTCGCATCATGGGATAAGGTTTTCCCGCCTTTTCCAAAATGCCGTTTCCGTCGAAGGTCAGTGGCAAGAGAACTAATGAAAGGGCACCGGGATGCTTATCTGCGGGATATCATCACATCCAGTGCCCAAATATGTCGGAAATAATCAGCCGGATTAGAAGATGGGTATTATTGAATGAAAATGTTTGTTTGAATTTCAGTTTATTTATTCTTAAATTGTTATGTCAATGAAATAAATTGGAGCTAAAAATAAATAATCGCATATCAATTAATCCAAAGATTTGTCATGGTCAAGCATTTATTAACGATACTCGTATTCCTGTTCATCAAATTGTCCATATGCTTGCTAATGGTGACACCATTGAAGCTTTACTAAAATCATATCCTACAATAGAACGAGAAGATATTTTAGCATGCTTAGATTTTGCAGCTGAATTTTATCTCCCGTAGAGGCTCCTGCCCCTACGGTAGGGGATGCGGGTAAGCGGTAGCTTACGTTTATAGTTATAAGCCATGA
>CAZYTI010001164.1:0-2032 GCA_964650065.1 uncultured bacterium | reverse complement strand
TCCGTTGAACCATCCCAATTGAATGGTACCCCAATGAGGGAATTGTCTTTATCATCAGGACCCACGAGCGCATTGAATACCAAGGCACAATCCTCGGCCGACCGACACAACGGACCCACTTTATCCATAGACCAGGAAAGCGCCATACAACCGTAACGACTTATCCGGCCGAATGAAGGCCGTAATCCGGATAAACCACAGGCTGCCGCCGGTGAAACAATTGAGCCCGCAGTCTCGGTTCCGATGGCAAAACCAACGAGCCCGGCAGCCGCTGCCGATGCAGGACCGCAGGAGGACCCGTAGGCATTCAGTTTCGGATTCCAGGGATTGCGTGTAGTCCCGCCGAACCAATCGGCACCGGAGGCGAGCGCCCCAGATGCCAGTTTGGCGACCAATACAGCACCGGCCTCGGTGAGTTTGGTATATACGGTAGCGTCAGCATCCAATTCCTGATTCTTAAATGGCGATGCACCCCAGGTCGTCCTGTACCCTTTTACCGAAAACAAATCTTTAAGACCGTAGGGTATCCCATGCAGCGGGCCCCGATAATGACCGGCCGAAATTTCCTCGTCAGCTTGTTTTGCCTGTTTCAGGGCCAGATCTTCAGTCAGCGTAACGACACAGAATAGCAACGGATTATATTTCTTTAATCGGGCGATATACAACTTCGTAAGATCGGTCACAGTCACCTGACGGGTCTTTAATAGCTCGGCGAGATGGGTAATAGGAAGAAACACAACCTCTTCATCGGTCTTGGGCATCGTGACAGAGACTTTACTGAAGGAAATCGAATCCTGGATCGTTGGTATTTGGAAACCCGGTGGAACCGGATTGAAAACAATAGAGGGGGATACACCATTACCGAGTTTTGCCTTTCGCATCCTCTCATACTGGCCCACGAATCCCCTCTCCCTGCTCAGATCATCGGCAATTTTCTCTAACGCTTCCCGCGAAAATTGAATACCTGCAATCCGAGCTGCCGCGGCCACCATTTCGGAAGTTATCACTAAACGATCTCGAGCCGTGCAGGTCAAAGCTTCCGGCAAAATCGTTGCCCAGAGCCCCATTACGGCAAAATAGCCCATGAATCGTCTGCGATTGACTTCTATGTTTATATTACTATTCTCTTTCATATCTTTCTTTCGCATCTTACTGCTTTATGGTTATCTTCTTCTGATCACGCCCGCCTTTATGAGACATGGCCTCCACAGTCACTTCAATGGATCCCGAACCTGTGGCCTCGATGTTCCATTCGACCGTTTTGTTGTATCGATCTTGACCCGCAATGCAATACTGAATATAGGCCCACTTCCCGAGAATATGTCCCAGATTATTGATCGTACCAGTGATCTTGAAGCAGTGTGGACTTTTGACTGAACACCGCTTCACCGACATAGAGTTTTATCGTATATTCCCCGGGCTGAACGCGGATGAGAACGAACTCGCGACCCCGCATTCCCGGTTCCCAGGGCACCCTCGTACGCAGCGACAATCCGGTGATACCCACTTCTTCACCGGGGTTACCGAAGAATTCGTTCGTATCATAGTAATCGTAAAAAGGCTCTCGCTCGCCGGTAGCCACTTCTTTATCCCAGCGGGCGATCTCTTTCGGTGTTTTTTTCCTGCCCCGCTTGGTCATACCCCACATGACACCGTTCAGACCCGCATGACCGGGACCCTCCATTTCATTTATCAGTATAGAACGATTATATACCGCTATTTTTACACCGTCGGGGTGGTTTTTCTTCAGATAATAATTGATCATCACACCATGGGGTTCGTTTTCTCCCTCAAAGTTCTGTGCACCTACCGTGTTCTGGCTGGGCATGATCCACTGGATCTTAGGCTCTATCTTGAAAAAATGTGCATCTTTGCCTAACACCTCCCGAGACAGCTCCTGCAACGGTGAAATGTCCGTGATGTAGAATCCTCTGCCGAATGTGCCGACCACGAGATCATTTTCCCTCGGATGAATCAAGAGATCCTTGACCGGGATGGTGGGCAGGTTATTTTTCATTTCATTCCAGTGTTG
>CAZYTI010001163.1:0-2034 GCA_964650065.1 uncultured bacterium | reverse complement strand
GTCAACACTTTTTTTGAGCTTTTTTGACATTTCCCAGAACTTTTTGAGAAGTTACCTTTTTAATTTATAACTATCTGATATTAATGAGTATAAATATCTATCCAAGCACCCTGCATTCATTGGCAAACCAACACATGATGATAAAATTGGAATATGCCTATCGGGTTGTCTCAACTTGATCATTTTTAATCTTTTGAAATTATAGCGTTTATCATAGTTTTGTCATGAAGATCATTACATAGTCAAAAATATAATATTATCAACAAAATATCCCTTGCCCGCCTGAACTGAACCGATAGGCATGAATTAGAAATTTGCCGCAAAGGGCAACTTCATTTGGGGTTGATCTTTTTTCTTTTTTCTACGTGTTCCAGCTATCTCCAAAAGCAACGTCGCAATGGTAGTAAAAGCGCATCTGGCAATCAATCCATGCTGGCTTCTCACACGAACTTGATCAAGCCCTTCACGTTTCTTCAATAGGTTGAAAGGACGTTCGCCATTTTTTCGGATATCCAAAGCTTGTTGAACCGCATCACTCCCATTAAGAATCCTTTGAAAACAGCCATTGTCAAAAGCAATATGTCGAAACTGAGGGCAAATACCGGCACGAGAACATTGGCCCGGTTCAGCTCCGCATTTAAACTCATGACAGTCTTCCTCGATTCCTATATATTCCATTGGAATTTCACAAAAATCGTCACATTTCACTTGCAAGGTTTCACTGTCAACATTTTCAGGTAGTGCAATTTTTGAATTGGGTGGCCTTATCAGGTGTGCCCCGCTCTCCGCATACAGGGTTCCATCATTATCATGGTAAGCCTCATCGGCAGTAATGAGTCTTAAATCAAGACCAATCGCCTTGCCCAAAAGCGCCAAAGGAGTAAGGAAGTGGCTGTCATGGTGATTTGCGGGAGCTAATAAAGATATCAGCGGATAACTTTGCCCTGTTTTCGCGTTGATGGCTGTCAGTGTATGCATCCGATATCCTACGAAATATATTGATTTGTCCCGCTTATTGCGACGTTTGCCGCAATCACTGTCAATATCATCGTAAATACGAATCTTCTTCCCTTTGATCGTTAGTGTCGCCAATAGTTGCTGGCAATCAATCGCTAATTCTGTCGAATCGACGCAATGAATATCATCTTCGCCCAAAAAACCGTTTTGTTTAAAAAGATAAAGAATATATACCGTTAAATTAACCAGCTGCCTGAATGTTAAGCTCCCTCTGAACTGACTCATTTGGATATGGTTAATCATCTGTTTTCGATTCAACGGCAGCCCTATAAAAATCCGATTTTGTTTGTTATCCATACCAATGTAATCGCTGTTTTCTTTGTATCCCGGATATCTTTTGTCATCACCACAAAATTTGCGATAACTGACTTCAGGATATTTGATCGCTTTCAGCAATTCAGCCCGCAGGAAATGACAAGGAAATAGTTCCCTCATTGATGGCGTATACCCGTCGTAAGATAACAGCTTATTGATGATCTGATCGTCCAACAACTCATCAATAATTCTCAACTCTTCGTCCTTGATATATAACGGATGTCGCTTTTTGCTATTTATTTTGAATAAAAACGAATTGTTATGATTCTCAACAAATCGTTCCATCTCATCTAATGTCATAATGCCTTTTGATATTAATTGTTCATGAATACCTAGCAACTCGGACTTTGGCGCTTCAATTTCTTGGCTAAAATCGTACTCTTTAACGACCTCTTCTAAGACCATGTTAGCAATGGACTTTTTCTCTTTCTTTGTTAAACGTCTCCAGTTTGGATATTCTTTTTTAAGTTGTTTTCTTATGATTGTTTTGATATTTTTATGATGCATGAAAAAGTCTCCTTGTGGCTAATATTTTGTTGTGAAATTATTACCCATTATAGAGGCTTTTTCATGCTTAATCAACTGTTTTTATATTATTTTTCTATAATTGTATTAACACCCTTTTATTATCAAAACAATTATAAAAGGCTTTCTTTTCATGAGATTTTCTCCTTCTTGGTAATTTTTAAATTAGAAATCTTT
>CAZYTI010001162.1:0-2035 GCA_964650065.1 uncultured bacterium | reverse complement strand
GAAAGAGCATGCAGGTTTCCGATTCGATCAACCGTTCCTTGGGACCAGAGATAGATTTCATTATACAATCGCGGAATCCGGGTGGCTGTAAATTCCCCCTCACCGATATTTGAATCCACTGCAAAATTTGACCACATACCGGCTTCCTGGGTTCCACTGTGAAAGAACAGAACAACTCCTGTCTCGGGGTGGAAAGCCAAATTTGCAAATCCACCTCGAACAACACCCTCTACCTGAATACCCATTTCAAATTGTGGTTCACCATCGGTGATATAATTGTAACGAACCTGGCGATTGGTCTGTAAAGTCCTGTCATGACTGTTAGTCCAGACGGTATGTATTCCCCCTTCGTTATCTAAGCATATCAATTTCCCGGAAGCCGAATTAAACTGTATATCAAAAAATGTATACCCGAGTACAAAGCGTTCACCATGCTCAACTCCGTTGTCTTCCCAAAGTGGTAAACCATAACCATGGAGATTTACCTGAATTAGAAAACCCCCACTTTGGATTTCTAAAGTTCCCTCGCAATCACCTCGTTCAACTGGAGAAAAAGAGATCACAAATTCATGTTCTTCTCCCGGTTCAAGTACAAAAGCACCGTCAAATTCACATACATACGCCTCTTCGTCAATAATCAGATCTGTTATTTCAGCGGGATTCTCTCCAATGTTGGTTAGCGTGAGATTCCATTCAGCCTGTTGCCCAACGAAAACTTCGTTAAAATCATGACTGTTTTCAGAGACCTGTAGATTCATACCACCCAGAATATCACTTATGTCATACACGCCCACACTATGTTCATCGGCAACGTACAGAATCTCGTTAACCAGATCTATATCACGCGCTGATGAAGGAGTATTGTACCAACCAATGAGACGCGGATGCAGTGGATCAATTAGAGAATAAACCATCACTCCACCATTTCTGCGGGTAACAATTAACAGGTTGTTTTCGATGATCATTCTCTCAGGCTCAGCTACCCTATTAATATTAACAAACTCGACAAATTCAGGTTCAAATGGATTTGCAGCATCGAAAACGTGGATTCCATGTCTTGAGGATATATACAGTACCTGGTTCCCAATTACCAGATCATTTATCCATCTGTCGACCTCAAATTGTCCAACCAGTTGGGGATTGTCAGGCTCAGCAAGGGTGAAAATTTGTACACCCTCAAAAAAATCCCATTCATCCATAACTGCGTAAAGCAGTCCACCCTGATAAGCTACATGTTCAAAACGACCCCTCATCATGCAAACCATTTCGGGATTGATGGGATCAGATACATCAAAAATTCGTATTACTCGGCTTTCCGCTCCGATCAAGAGTAGGGCTTCATTCACCGGATTGTTTACAATCGCAATGTCATTGAATCTATGCATAAATTCGTCATTTATTTTTTCAGGAGTTACAGGATTTTCCAAAGAATGTATTCCTGTCGTATTTCTGGATCGGGCATATAATCTCTCTCCATCAATTTCCATAAATGACTTACCACCGGTATCATCCTCCCACCCATCATCAGCGATCTGCAAATTGAAAGGGTCGCCAATATCTAAAGTACAAAAGCCCAAGTTCTCGTCCATTACATAGAGAAAATCGAGATAATTAATGAGTCGGTGTACAGTACCCATTTTTTCAAAATCAGAAAGTGTTCTTGGCTGTTCAGGATTTTCAACACCTAGTATTCCGAGAGTGTTAGAAGCTGAGTTCGGTACTTCGGGTATTTTACATATCAGAAAATCCTCACTTAAAGTAATTATAGTCCCACCAATTCCTCTACGAATGTTGATTGATTCCGGATTTTCAGGGTCAGAAATATCAATTACTTCAATATGATCCTTACGACGAACATTATTCCGGGTGCGAGTTACATAGACATAATTACCGTTTATCATCATTGAGGCTGGTCGCTGAATGCTGCCTTCTTGAAGTATCAAGCTCGATATTTCCCGGGGGTTTTCGATATCTTCCAGGGAAATTATTTCAAAATAGGGATCATCCTCGTGACGATCACTGTATAAAAGATATA
>CAZYTI010001161.1:0-2038 GCA_964650065.1 uncultured bacterium | reverse complement strand
TGCGTATGGGCAGGAGGATATTGCCATCGCGACAGATTGCTGGGGAGGAGGGACTTCCAACAATGCCGGTTCTGATAAACAAACCTATTATAAACTTTCACTGTCCGGTGATGTTCCTGATTCTCCCAGAGACATGGCTGAGGATCTTTTCAAGGGTGGATGCATGCACGGGGATATTGCCTTATGTGAAGCGCAGAATTCCATACAGGCTTTCTTCCGTCTCGTTCGGTTGGACGTGCCCTTTCCCCATGATCAATACGGCACTTATGTGGGATACAAAACAGATCACGATCCCCGGGGCAGGGCCACTTCTGCCGGACCGCTGACATCGCATTTGATGTTTGAGTGTTTGGCCAAGGAGGTCGACAAGTTGAAAATTCCGGTTTTCGATAAGCACGAAATTATTGCCCTGCTCACGAGTCAGAAGGGAACCGAGAAACACGTTGTGGGTGCAATCGCTCTGGATAAAACGAATCTGGAATCCGAACATTGTGGATTTGTCATTTTCAACGTGGTCAATGTTGTGTTGGGTACTGGGGGACCGGCAGGACTATATAAAACGTCGGTCTATCCTCTGAGTCAGACCGGTTCCAGTGGTCTGGCATTTGAAATCGGTGCGTTGGGTCAAAATCTGACAGAATCCCAATTTGGCCTGGCCTCCATCAAATTCCGGTGGAATCTGTCTGGAACCTATCAGCAGGTGATTCCCAGGTACATCTCGACAGACCGGGATGGGCGCGATGAGAGAGAATTCTTGAACGATTATTTTCCGGATATGGGTAAACTGGCAACCGCCATTTTCCTGAAGGGGTACCAATGGCCTTTTGATCCCAGAAAAGTGCAACACTACGGTTCATCTTTGATCGACATTCTGGTCTATCAGGAAACAATGATCAAGGGAAGAAGGGTCTTTTTGGATTTTCTGCGGAATCCCAGTGGGGCCGGTAAACACCAGGATTTTTCTTTTGATCTGTTGGATGAGGAGGCCTACCAGTATCTGGAGAATTCCGGTGCCTTGTTCGGTACACCCATCGAAAGATTGAAAAAGATGAATCAGCCGGCCATCGATCTCTACAAACAACACGACATCGATATCACTCAGGAGGTTTTGGAAATTGCCGTATGTGCCCAACACAACAACGGTGGATTAAAGGGAAATATCTGGTGGGAATCCAACATCAGACACCTGTTTCCGGTGGGAGAGGTCAACGGAACCCATGGCGTTTACCGGCCGGGTGGGTCCGCCCTCAATTCCGGGCAGGTGGGGAGTATGCGGGCGGCTTTGTATATCTCCAAACGGTATGGAGCTCGACCGTTGGATCGGGAAACATTCGTAAAGACCGTGGAAGCACAAATAGACGGGAAATTCGATTTGGCCCGGCGATCGATCGATGGGAGTACGCAAGATAATGATAGACTGAATACGATGAAAGCGGAAATACAGGAACGCATGTCCTCTTGTGGAGCCCATATTCGGCATCGCGCGAAAGTGGAAGAAGCTGTGGAGGAAGCCTGGTCACTTTATGCCGATATGAAAAATGAACTGAAAGTGCCGTCTAAAACGGACCTGCCTGCGGTGTTTAAGAATCTGGATCTCTGTCTGACCCACGCCCTCTACCTGGAGGCAATATTAACCTATCTGGAAAAGGGCGGCAAGAGCCGGGGTTCCTATCTTGTGACGGATCCATTGGGACTGAAACCGTGTGCCGAGCTGACCGATGAGTGGAAGTTCGGATTGAATGAGAAGGATGCCTTTGTCAATCGGAAGATATTGGAGATCACCCTGGATGATGACAAACATATCCGAAAAGCGTGGGCGGATATACGCCCCGTTCCCCAGGGTGATCTGTGGTTTGAGAATGTTTGGAATTTATTTTTAAAGGATGATATTGTTAAATGATTGATAATAATCTGTAAATTTTAAATTTAAATTCAAAATGAAGAAATTCCAATAAGCAATAATTTGGGTAGTGTCAAAAGTTATATGAAAAGCCGACGGAATTCGGTATCGGTATCGGAATCGGAATCGAAGAGGGAA
>CAZYTI010001160.1:0-2038 GCA_964650065.1 uncultured bacterium | reverse complement strand
ATTTTAATAATATTATTAATTTCTCTGTGGACTCTGTGGTTAGTTTTTGACATTACCAAAATCCACCGGAGGAGGAAGTACATGCCGAGAAAGAAGAAAAAAGAAAGAAATGGCGTCTCGAGACGTGAATTTCTCAAATTCAGCAGTGCCGTTGCTGCCGGTGTCCAGGTGGGCGCCGTGGCAGGCGCCGGTTTATCCGCCGGAAAAGATCCTTCGACCCTTACCGGCTGGCAGCATCTCGGTGACAACACCCAATTTGTGGATCGGAAACCGTTCGAGTTCGACGGTGTACCTTATGAAATCGTGGGTACCCCCAAACGGCCCGAGGAAGTGGAATCGGCTTTTGGTCGCCAGAGTCTGATGATGCAGGATATGGTGTCTGCAAACCGGAAGCCGATACAGCCGCCACCGGATGCCGGAGAAGAGCGGCCCGGCGGCCGGGGAGATGATTCCGAGAGAGCGGGATCCGATCGGCCTTCGGAGGTTTCGGCCGGCCAACGATCCCGCGGTCCGGAACAGATGAGAATGCCGGCCATAGAACAATTCTCCGATCCCCTGAGAAGTTACTACCAACAACATCCCGATGTTTATGAATTGGACAAGATTCGCATGGAATCCATCATACCCAAGAAACGGGAGGATATGGCTAAGTATGGAACCTATTATACGTTGATCGAGGCCTGGTCCGGATGCTGGCAGACCTCGGAACGCATCACATCTCCTCCTGAGGAATCAGATTTTCGGATGGGAAGACGAAGGATTCGGGAAGCGGTTCCTTTCAAGAGTCCCGGACATGCGTCCAAACTGATCAAGAAAGTGACACACCATTTTGGGGCCTCCATGGTCGGCATTACCAGGATGAATCCCAATTGGTGTTACAACCACAGTCTTCGGGGATCCCGGAACAGGGGCACCTACGAGGTTCCGAAACACTGGGAATACGTAATCGCCTTCGGCGTTCCCCATCAGTGGGAACAGGTGCAATCCAATCCCAACTGCGGTACCAGTTTTGATGCCTATGCCCGGGCCAGTATCGCCGCCCGGCGTCTTGAGAATTTTATCAAATCCCTGGGATATCCCGCCAGGAGACACTCTCCCATGGATGGCTATGATATGATCGCCGTGCCCATCCTGGTGGAAGCCGGATTGGGACAACAGGGGCGTCACGGCATTGCCATCACACCGGAGACCGGTTCAAACTTTCGTGCGGCCTTTGTGACCACCAATCTGCCCATGGAGATCGATAAACCCATCGATTTTGGGGTAAACGAATTTTGCCAGCATTGTAAGATATGCGCCGAGATCTGTCCCTCGGCTTCCATCAGTTTTGAAAAAACCAATAAGAATATGACAACGCGGGGATACAGACATTGGGAGATCAATCAAGCCTCGTGTTACAATTTCTGGACGCAGAGTATGGGCGGAATGGGTTGCCGCTTGTGTTTGATCGCCTGTCCCTACAGTCGGAAGAACAACTGGGCCCATGCCATGGCTCGCAATGTGGATATCCATGATCCTACGGGTTTGGCAAAAAACAGTCTGACATGGATGCAAAAAACGTTCTTTAAAACGCCGGAAGCGGCCGAGTATTTGCCTCCACCCGACGGACACTTTGCGACTTTCAGGGAGCCGCCGGAGTGGTTATTAGTGGATAACTATCTGGATATCCAGGCCCTGGATCCCACAAAAGGAGAGTGAGCCGATGATTACCAATACCGTACTTTTTTCCTTTATCGTAGGTGCTGTTACAGGCCTGGTCATCGCGGGCGCGGTCGTCTGGGCCAAAGATCTGGGACTGAAGATGACATGGTGGAAATGGTTGTTGACCGCCCTGTGGTACATACTGTTGAACTTTTTTATTTTCATGGATTTTACCTTTATTGGTGAGGGTGAAACCGGAGCAGGTTTGAAACTGCTCCTTTTCCAGGCGGTGATCATGGTCATCTCAGGTGTGGGGCTGGTGCGGTTGCTCTGGGCTGGCCGTGAAAAAGCGACTTCTTAATCAATGGGGCGATTGAATTTTTCAGTTTAAGAAACA
>CAZYTI010001159.1:0-2042 GCA_964650065.1 uncultured bacterium | reverse complement strand
TTCATATGTTCCGGTACAAGAATCTCCCTTCAGCCCGCGAATTGACGAAAAAAGCGGGATATGGTGGTGTACGCTACCCATGGATGTCTGCAGCAAATGGCACAGAAGTTTGTCCGATGTGGGAATACGCCGACCAGCAGGTTCATGTTACAGCGGATGTGGTGATTGGCATCTGGCACTATTACCGGAACAGTTTGGATGAGGATTTCTTATTTGATCACGGTGCTGAAATTATCATTGAGACTGCACGATATTGGGTCGAACGGGCCGAAAAAATACCATCACGAGAAGGTTATCATATTTATGGGGTTATGGGACCGGACGAATATACACCATTGTCAAATAATAATGCATATACCAATCATGCGGCAAGATTCAACTTAAGATTGGCACAAAAGGTTACAGAACTCATGAAGGAAAGAGCGCCGATTAAGTTAAAGCGTTTAAAAAAGAAATTGCATTTAACCGATCAAGAGTTGAGACATTTTCAAGAAGTCGGAGAAGGATTGACGATCCCCAAAGATGATAAACGAGACATTATCTGGCAATGCGATCATTTTGATACGGCTTTTGTTGAACCGGACATTGATAAAATTTGGGAAGACAAAAGTGAATTCTTTGGAAAATACTATTTACAGGAGAAGCGTTATCGATCGAAGACTTTAAAACAGGCCGATGTTGTGGCAATGTTTGCAGTCTTTAGTGAAGATTTTAATCAGGCAGAAAAAAGGGCTTCCTTCGATTATTACTGGCCATTTACCATACACGACTCGTCCAATTCGATGTGTCATCATCAGATGGTTTTAGCAAATATCGGGCGTGCTCAGGCGTCTTACGAAGCATGGTTAAGATCGATCAATATCGATTTTGGTAAACGACCTCGTTCATCGAATGGGATCCATTGTGCTAATGTGGGCGGTATGTGGCAGGAAGTTGTGTTTGGATTTTGTGGTTTGGTCAGTGCCATAAATACGGATATTCTGACTTTTAGGCCGTGCTTACCTTCGGAGATCCATAAGATCAGTTTCAAAATTCAATGGAAGCAACAATGGGTAAGGGTGACCGTTGTAAAAAATGAGGTCATTATAGAGAATCTATCATCACAGTCGCTGACATTTGTCATCAATGAGAAAGAATATACGGTTGAAGCCAATTGCGGTAAAAAGGTAGGATTTTAAAAGGATGGGAAGGTTTGACATTGCTTTTGTCGGGCACATGTGCTATGATGAAATCGTTCCATTTCGAGGCGAAACAACCGTGGCACCGGGCAGCGCTGTATTGTGCGGTGCCATGGCAGCAGCCCGTGTTGGGAAAAAAGTTGCTGTTATTACCAAGATGGCCAGAGAAGATGAACATATACTAAAATCGATGAAATCAGTAGGTATAAAAACTTATCTGATTCCCTCCCATGAGACCACCTATATGAAGGTTGTTCATCCGTCGGATGATGTGGATGAGCGAGAAATGATTCAATTGAAGAATGCCGGATATTTTTCCATGTCCGAACTGCCTGAGGTCCAATCAAAATTCGTGCATCTCGCAGGTATTACAAATCAAGAATTTTCTTTGGAATTTATTCAGGACCTAAAAAAAGCAGGATACAATCTTTCTGTCGATTTACAGAGTTTTGTGAGACAGGTCGATCCTGAAACACGCCAAATCGCATTCAGAGAGGTCCCGCATATAAAAGAGATGATCCCATATTTCAGCAGAATTAAACTGGATGTGGTTGAATCCGAGATATTGACGGGAACATCCGAAATCGATGAGGCGACTCAAATTATTAAAGCATGGGGAGTCCTGGAAGTTATCATCACTCAATCAGAGGGTGTATTGGCTTGCACGAGTCAAAGCACATTTTATGAGAAATTCACAAATCGAAGTGTTATCGGACGTACAGGACGGGGAGATACGACAATTGCCGGTTATTTAGCGTGGCGTAAGAATAACAATGTTAAAGAATCAATGAGATTCGCTTCCGCGCTTGTATCTATTAAAATGGAGACCCCCGGTCCGATCTCCGGAACCTTGGAAGATGTAAT
>CAZYTI010001158.1:0-2042 GCA_964650065.1 uncultured bacterium | reverse complement strand
AGCCCTATCTCGCTAAGATGTACACAGACGAATTTAAACATGACCGGTGGACCACAAACGATGGCAAAAGTCTCATCGGGATCGATCTGCACCTGGTCAAAGAGCTTCGTGATGACCCCTACAGGTCCTTCCCATCGATCATCAGGGTCCTCAACAATGGTAAGCATGTTCAATTCATAGACCTTGCGCCACTCCTCATACTGGTATTCGAATAAAAGTTGGCTGGGATTACGTGCACCATATAGGAGATGGACATCCTTATAATCCGGACGGTGTTCATTGACCCAGTAGATGCTTGAACGTAAGGGAACGATACCCAATCCACCTGCGATCAAGAGAACGTTCGAGCCATTCATCTCGCTCATGGGAAAATGGGTCCCAAAGGGTCCGCGAATCCCCACCATGGCACCTGCCTTCAGACGGTGAAGCATGCCCGTGACCTTGCCAACTTTGCGTATACAAAGCTCGATGAACTCCTGATTGGAGCTCGAAGCTGAGATCGAAATCGCTACCTCGCCACATCCAGGCAGTTCGAGCATGACGAATTGGCCCGGCAAAAAAGTGAAATGCTCACGGTCTTCCTTGTTCACGATTTGGATTCGGAAGAGCTTTTCCTCCGAGGTGAGTGGGATGGCAGCGATAACTTGTGCCTTGTGAGTACGTTCGGTCTGAAGAAGCTTCGACTCGCGATTAAAATCCGGGACCTCCGTCATGAAGGGTTCCCGGTTGATGTCGTAGCGGGGGATCTTGAGAGTCATCGTCGCTCCGTCTCGTTCAGATCATCGATCACGGCCTTGGGACTGATCCCCGCCAGGCAGGCAACGCCGCAGCGGTTGCATCCCACGCAGAGTGACTGATTGAAAGCCTCCTCAAAGCCGCGGAACTGGTGATAGTAGCGGTATTTCAGGCGGATGTGCGGTTCGGGTCTGAAATTATGTTCACCTGCTACCATGGCAAAATCAACCAGGTTGCAGGAGTAAAGGAAGCGTTGTTTTATGGCTTGCGTGAAACTTAGATTGACATTTTCATCGGTGCCATAACAGTAGCAAGTGGGGCAAACCATGGCACAGCTGCCACAGCTCATGCATTTTTCCCCCCACCTTTCCCAAACTTCGGATTCAAATTCAAGGTCCATCAATTCCGGCACAATGGTGACATCCACCTGGGTCTTGAACTTTGATTCAATACTCTTTTTTACAGTTTTAAAAGCATCCTGGTCTTCCTCGCTGACCTCCTCGCCACCAAAGTTATCGATAATTCGATAACCAGTGTCGGAACCGATGGCAACGAAGTATTTCTCACCGATATCCGTTAGAAATAGGTCGAAACCTTTGAAAACCACATCGGCGTTAACCGATCGGCAGAAACAATCGTCTAGGGGTTCGTGGTCCAACCCAATGATGACAGTGTTGCGGCGGCGGGCGACGTAATAGGGGTTAGGAAAAGCACTCTTTATCATCACCTCATCTAGCTTGTTGAGGGCATTGATATCGCAAGCGCGCATTCCGACAATGACCCGTGGATGAACGCGGTATTGGACCTGTTGATCCCACCCAGCTTCAGTCAGATCAAAGGTCGCCAGGTTTTCTTTGAAAGGCAGAAAGAAGTTCTTAGGGGAGGAATAAGTACGAGTGTAGTCCATCTGAAGCTCTTCGAAGTCATTAAGCTTCAAGAAACGATAAACCTTGTTCCCGCTCTTATCTCGATCACGCCACTTGGGACCGAAGACATCGTTCTCTTCCATCAAGCCTTCGACCATGTGGCGAAAATTTCCTTTTGAAATCGTCCTGTACAACATATCAGCCTCCAGCGAGGCAATCCCCAATTATCTCAATCCAATACTACTACTTATAGGAGCCCGGACAGCATGTCGTTTGTGATATATTTCACGAGAAGAATGACACCTTTGTCCTCTCTCAATTTCAGGGTATGCATACAGCTTTCGCACAGATTTTTTCTCCTGTACATCCCCAATAACAAGGAAGCGATACATCAAATTACAAAGGGGAAGTTCGACTTCGCCTCAATCTGTGACATAAGGA
>CAZYTI010001157.1:0-2042 GCA_964650065.1 uncultured bacterium | reverse complement strand
GCAAAAATGAACTTATCATAATTCAAATAAAATCTAAAAGGTAAAATAAAATGGTAGGACAAATACATGTTCATACAAGAGCGTCCGACGGACAAGTGACACCCGAGGATATTATAGAGGCGGGATTAGATTTTGTGGGCGCAACGGATCATAATACATTTTCAGGGCACGACAAGCTTAAGAAAGTTGTATCAAAGGGAATAGAAGTAATTAAAGGCATTGAATTGACAGCAAAGTATGAAAGTAAAAAATTCCATGTTTTGATAATAGATCCAGTAAAATATCCGGGAATTGATAGTATTCTGGTCGAATTACATAATCAGAGCGTGGAGAAGTATAGATGCAAAATTGACGCCATAGAGTCAATAGGTTTTAACACTCGTGGTTGTAAAATGAAGCCAGATAAAGTTCCAAATAATTTAGAAATTGCACATATGATTTATAATAATCCAGAAAATAAAGGAATAATCAGAAAGTATGACATTCGAGGTGTTAGAGACTTAAAAAAGAAAGTGCTGAAAAAGAATAGTTCTGGTAAGGGATTGAAAGGGGTAGATATATCAGACATTGTGGAGAATCTAGAGGGAATATATATTCTGGCTCATCCTGGTGAAAATTTCTTTCTTCCAAGAGAGAATTATCTAATAAATAATATGTTGAAAGAATTTACATTTCAGGGGATAGAAACCGAATCAAGAAAGCACACTGCGAAAAATGAATATTTCAGTAAAGAAATAGCTAAAGAGAATAAACTGGTAGCTGTAAGCAGCAACGATGTGCATCTGGCAAAGCAGTTGATGACTAACATGACAACAAATGAGCAACTTGAAGAACTGCGTGCGCGGCGCTAAAATGAATATTGGAATAGATAAGCAAAATACATCGAAAAGAAATGATTGAACCGATTGTGCCTGTAAACTGGTGGTCGCTCAGATTAATCTACATGGATTTTAAAGAAGATCAATTATTGAAGAAGAATATTTGCGAAAAACAAATAGATGAACATACAAAACCGCTGGTAAATATTCGGTGGCTTAGGTTTTATTGAAGGTTGAGTAGGGTGTGACGGGCTTGTAGTATTGTAGAAGTGGAGTGAGTAAAAGAGTGCTCTCTTCCCACGAGTTTTTCGTGCGGGAGTGTTTGTAATTTAGATCATATGGACAAATATGGAGCGGAGAATGCGTAAGGGATTGCGAGGAGGCTCCCTTGGGCGTTGGTTCGAGCAGCTGTGTCGAATCGAGTACAATTCTCTTGACGAGATCGCCTGCGCCGGAGGGAGTCGGCTAAAGCCAGAGATTCTACCGAAAATGGGCGGGGTCTATGCGTTTTGGTGGACTGGAAATCACTCGAAATTGCATGAACGAAACAAGGTTCTCGAAATTTCAGGACCAGCAAAGAAATGCATCCGTCTGGAAATTGACGACGAATGGTTGGGTATCGACACAGGTCTACCGGTCCCTCTTTATGTAGGAAAGACGGCTTCCGGTATTCAAAAACGGATTGGCCTTCATCTCATGCTTGGCAAAATTAAGCTTGGGACTGATGGATTCTCGAGATTTCGCCCTACTACCTCTTGTCAACTCCGGTCAGGCATTGATCATCTGTTTCCACATGTGTCGGATACAAGGGAGTTGATGCTGAGAAACGTCGGATTGTCATTCGTGAGATTGGATGGTGATCATGAAGCGGCCAATCGGTTTTATCTGGAGGACATGGCGATTGGGCTTATGCGTCCGCCATTTAACGTGGACGTAGAACGCTAGTGAAAGACACGACTCTTTTCCTGAATTTTCAAGAGCCTCATTTGGGCTCAGGCTCTGGCTTTCAATGAGAAGAATTTACCAATCTTGAAATATTTATAGACAGTGCTCTCAGATACTGTTGCCGAGTAGAAGATGGGCTAAAAGTTATTCTTTTACCATAGTACCGATCTTGTAAGGGAAGTCGTAGTCTGTTGCAGATGTCCCGAAGAGTGCTTTTTACCGCACAAAGAATAGGAAGTTCAATCTCTGCCCTCAACCCAAGAGAACCCGGTACCGCTC
>CAZYTI010001156.1:0-2044 GCA_964650065.1 uncultured bacterium | reverse complement strand
GCATCGACATCATTTCCTTTACCACATTCATCCAGGCCCTGAAAAATCGACGGGAATTTTTTAAATCCATGGGAGCCGTTTCCACAGACCAAGGCGTTACCACGCCCTATACACATCGATTGACATCCGACGAAGCCGAGGCCATTTTCCAAAAGGGGTTGAAAGGACAGGCCACCGGTGATGATGCCGGTCTCTTCACGGGCCATATGCTGATGGAAATGGCCAGAATGAGTATCGAAGACGGTCTTGTCATGCAGATTCATCCGGGTTCGTTTCGCAATCATAACGATCCCATTTTCAAGCAATTCGGTCCCGATAAGGGGTGTGATATCCCCCTTCAGACAGAGTATACATTGAACCTCTTCGAGTTGTTGAATACATACGGCAACGATTCCCGATTCTCACTCGTCGTTTTTACTCTCGATGAATCCACTTACTCCAGAGAGCTGGCCCCTCTGGCGGGACATTATCCGTCCATGAAATTGGGACCGCCCTGGTGGTTCCATGATAGTATCCATGGTATGACCCGGTACCGTCAGCGGGTAACCGAGACCGCAGGGATTTATAATACGGTCGGTTTCAATGACGACACACGGGCATTTCCCTCAATACCGGCACGACACGATCTCGCGAGGCGCATTGATTGTAATTATTTAGCCGGGCTGGTGGTAAAAAATATTATCGATACGGATGACGCCCATAGGATGAGCCGGGCTTTGGCTTATGAATTGGTAAAGAAGGCGTACAAGCTATAATAATAATTATAAATTATGAATTAAGAATGAAAAGAGGTTGTCGTGAAATTAGCTAAATATTCCATTGGAATCGGGGATCGGTTCGGGCAGCAGGGGAAGGCCCAGCTTGCTGCGGTGAATAAAGCTCTGGATAGGGGAGTGACCATTACGCCCGTCTGGAATAAATCGTTTCGGGAACATGAGCTCATTGGCACCCGGCCCATGGACGTTCGACACGAGGCCGATGACGCCATCCGCTCTCTTGGATGGGAAAAGGGGTATTTCGTCGATGCCGACCATGTGGGTATGAAGACCATCGATCTCTTTTTGGAAGTGAGTGATTTTTTCACTCTGGATGTCGCTGATTTTATCGGACAGAGTACTGAAGAGGATCATATCCAGAATTTTGTCCGGCAAAATCAGAAATATGCAGGCGGATTGAAAATTCCGGGTATGGCTGGAATACTGGAAGTCACAAAAGAAGACATCGCGGCCATTGCCAGGAAATATCTCTATGGTGTTGAGGAAGCAGGACGTATCTACAGACATATCCAGGAACACAAACAAGGCAATTTCATTATTGAAGTCTCTATGGACGAGACCGATGAGCCCCAGACACCTGGCGAATTGTTTTTTATTCTGGCCGGTATCGCTCAGGAGGGTATCCCGGCTCAGACCATCGCTCCTAAATTTACAGGACGTTTTAACAAAGGAATCGATTATGTGGGAGATCTCACCCAGTTCACTCTGGAATTCGAACAGGACCTGGCCGTGATTCGATACGCTATCAGGGAGTTTACGCTTCCTGAAGATTTAAAACTCAGTGTTCATTCGGGCAGTGATAAATTCGTCATCTATGGTCCCATGGGTGAGGCACTCCAGAAGTTTGATGCCGGACTTCATCTCAAAACAGCAGGAACGACCTGGCTGGAAGAACTCATCGGTTTAGCCGAAGCAGGAGGGGATGGACTCATCCTCGCGAAAGAGATCTATAAGCAAGCATTCTCACGAATAAATGGGTTGTGTCAGCCGTATGCAACGGTTATTGACATCGATCCGCAGTTACTGCCCAATCCCAAGGAGGTTGAGCAATGGGATGGTGATGCATTTGCCTCTGCTCTGAGGCACGATCAGACACAAACGCTTTACAATCCCCATTTTCGACAACTCCTCCATGTGGGTTACAAGATCGCAGCCGAAATGGGAGATCGGTATTTGTCTGCACTAAAAGCCCATGAGGAAATCATTGCCAGGAATGTGACTGAGAATATCTTTGGAAGACATATTGAGAGGCTCTTTCTTTAGTCCGT
>CAZYTI010001155.1:0-2044 GCA_964650065.1 uncultured bacterium | reverse complement strand
TCAAATGCTTCGCAATTGCGCCGTGCAGCCAGACGGCCGAGATTTCACCCCTCAATTCACCGGATCTTAGGGCCGTGGTTTCCTCTCCGAAATCGAGGCTTATCTTTAACCGGTTGGGTATGACGGATTCGACTCTTAATGTTTTTTCAAAAGTAACACCTCCAATGATTACTTTCGCCAGCCATTTTCCCGTGGGAGCATCGGGTGAAGTCGAAACATGGAAAACATAGAAACCGTTTACTGAAGACTTTTGATTAATTGTTTCAACCAATTGCCCGCGAGGATTCAACAATTCGAATCGAACAGGATGATTCGGGGGAAGCCGGTCTTCGTCCATCAGAATAAAAGTAAGATGCATAGGATCACCCGGTCGCCAGACACCACGCTCTCCATACAGGAATCCTTTGAACCCTTCTTGTACAGTTGACCCTCCGACATCGAAATGGCTGACCGATAGGGCGGAACCATCGTTTATTTTCAGGTATCCCCACTGATCCTGAGAGGATGCGACCAGCAGAAAAGGTTTATGCCGGGTCGGAATTAAAGCGCTGCCCAACCTGTCGGTCTTCCCGGTTCCGATAATATGTTGCTGAAAATCGAGCACCTTCAACGTAACATTGGCCAGGGGTTCGGCCGTACGGATGTCTGTGGCCGCGACAAAGACGGAATCAGAATTTCCACGTTTGGCGATCAGTCCGATGTCGGATATCAGAAAATTACGGCTCACCGTGATATTATGGTCGTGCCACTCTCGGTAGTAAGCCGGATGACAGGGATTATTGCGGTTGGAATAATACTCACTCCAGTTGAAGTCTTCATCCCAATAATCCCAACTGCTATTTTCCTGGTTATCATCCCAGTTCTGCAGGGAGAGATCGATGGCCTCTTCCTCCCCGACCGGGCAAGAGGTTGTGATATGGGATCTGCGAAAGGTCAGCTTGATCCGATACAGGCCTCCCGGATTGTTCTCTATCAGTGGACCCACGTCCAGCCCGTATCGAATCCAACGATCGGATTTCTCCGAATTTGATCCCAATTCAACGATCTCTTTCCAGACGGTTCTGCCGACCCTGTGGAGTTCATTTTCCCCTTTTAGATCATTTGTCTGTAAAAATTGAGGTATATTTTGATTTTTAATTCGCATTGCCTCTACGATAACCGCATTGAGGTTCACGGCTTCGATGGGAATGGTGAGTCCCCGGGTTGTGGGGATGATGGTGCCTTTTCCGGCGAATCGCACCCGGGGTTTTATCTCATCGAAAAAGACAGGGATCGTTTTCCTCGTTTGAAACCGATGTCCTTTACTGTTCCGGATACCTGGTTCCACATTCACTTCGACTTCCCCTTTCCAACTATCCTGGCTAAAGATAAAAACAATGTTGTTGTTTATCGTGAACCTCAGGTTCGGATGGTTTTGAATATGGATGAGGCCCTGTAAATTCTGACTGGTTTCCAATGGATCAGAAAAACGCAATTCAATGGTCTGTTCGCCGGATCGTATGGCCCGTGCTTGAGTGACATCGAAGGTCATCAGTCCAGGGACATCGATAATTTGACTGCCTTTATTTTCCACATTGATGAATTGGCCATTCCAGGAGAGTTCGACGCGGGAGACTTCCTCTTCCCGAACGATATTTTCGATTGTGAACCTGTGCTCTCTTCCGGTATCATCATGAAACCAGTGAATGGGTAACTGATTACCGGATTGTCTGGCTTGCAATATCTTTTCCAGGTTATCGGCTGGTTCCGTGTCGGCGGTAATGATTGTGCCGTTTAATCGCTGCCGGGTGATGTCCTGGGGATCCGATACCTGTAAGCCCTCGACGGTGATTTCGAAAAATTGTGTTATGGTGTGAAACTGAAAAGTAAAGGTTTCCTGTCCCCTTTTTGTCTCCATGAAATCTGAGAGTTTAACAGTCACATCATATTTTTGGCCCTGGCCTAACCGTTTTTCCGGACGAAATTCCAGGGTTCGTGTATTGGACCACACGGTTGTCCCCTTCAATCCTGGAGTAAAAGAAAAAGGCGACCTCTCCAGAATGAC
>CAZYTI010001154.1:0-2047 GCA_964650065.1 uncultured bacterium | reverse complement strand
ATTTCCCTCTATCCGGGTGGTCAGCCTGGGGAAGATAACACGGTTTGTGCCTTTTAAGGAGATCGTCTATTTTTATTTGATGGTGGGTATTTTTTTCAAACTCTTGTTTCGAAGATGTGATGTGGTTTATGCTCACAATGCCGTGGCTGCTCTGCCGAGTGTTCTGATAAACATGATAAAGGGAATACACGTAGTGTTTGATATGGATGACCTCCTGACCGGGTATTCCACGAATCCTATTGTGAATCGGTTCGGTCCCTGGTTGGAATGTTGGGCTGCCAGGCGTGCCCAAAAAACGATTGTCACGTCCAAATATGTTCAAAAATGGAGCGAAGAGAAAGCAATTCAAAATACACGCATTGTCAGGCATGGCGTTGATCTGACCCTTTTTACTCCCATGCAGTGTGTGCGGCAATATATTACATTGACAGGGGGGATTGAAGTGAACGATGGCGTTCTGCTTATCCCTTTTGCCGCACAAATCATTCTCAAGGAATTTCCGGAAGAGATGTTTCTATTCGTAGGCGAAGGGAAAGAATTGAATCCATTAAGGGAATTGATCAAATTATTAAAACTGGAGGATCATTTTGTTTTTCGAGGATGGACCGACCATGGAGAAATTCCTGAAATTTTGGCCCAATCGAAAATTGGATTGATCACAAGTTTAATGGTTTCGGCAACCGTATTCTCTTCGCCCCTTCGTACGTATGAGTATATGGCCATGAAATTGCCCTATGTGGCACCCGATTTGAAGGGCATCCGGGAGCAAGTGGAAGAGAGTCGATCGGGAATTCTTTTTAAGAACGGGGATGCGAAGGATTTGGGCAGAGCCATTTTGAAATTGTTGCGGGATGAAGATCTCAGGAAAAAATTGGGTAGGCAAGGCAGGCAATATGTTCTCGAAAATTGCGACTGGCTGAAGAATTCAGAGACGATCTGTCAAATTTGTCAGAATGAAGTGAATCGAAATGGAAAAGAGAAGGTTGAATATCCTTAAACGTATGGAATCATCACTGAAAAGTACGGCGAAAATCCCAACTATATCGGTTGTTATTCCATCATATCGACCTGGGGAGGTCCTTTATCGATGTTTGGATGCTGTCGTGCATCAGCGCATCGAAATTCCTTATGAAGTGATCTTGGTGGATAGTTCGCCGAAAGACACGAGCGATTCAATTCATGCCTCCTTTCCCGATGTTCGGGTGATCCATTTGAAACAACGGACACTTCCCGGTAAGGCCAGATCCATCGGTGCCTCCAGGGCGGGAGGTGATGTGATATTTTTCACAGATACCGATTGTATTGTGAACAGTGATTGGATGAAGACACTCTGGGAAGTCCACCAATCGGGATATTCAGTCGTTGGGGGAAGTGTGTTGAACGGCACTCCCGGGAGTATCATTGGGACAGCAGAATATCTACTGGAGTTCGTGGACATCAATCCGGGACTTCGTCCCAGGGAGGTGAGGACGCTTCCCACCTGCAATCTTGCAGTCGATAAAAAAATATTCGACAAGGTTGGATTCTTCCCCGATCTCTTGAAAGGAGAGGATACACTTTTCTGTGATAAGGTGACCTCCAACGGGGATAAGATCTATTATCTCCCGAAAGCAAAAATCACCCACGTCAACAGGGTGGGTTTTTTACACTATTTGAAAAATCAAATGGCTCTGGGTGAGGGATCGAACGAGACGAGGCGCCGAATTAAGCAGCACGGTCAATTTTTAATGAAGTATCCGGTTCTGATCCCCTTTATTCCCATTTACAGAACGGTGAGGATCGGATCGGTCTGGTTGAAATCAAATTTCAGATTGTTTATTTTATTTGTAATGCTCTATCCATTGATTCTATTGGGTATATTGGCCCATACTTGGGGTTTTATCCGGGGATCTCGACGTTGATATTCAATACGGATTATCCACCAATGTAAATCATATGGGAGAAAAGGATGCAAAAGCACCGAAGTAAAAATGGGGGGATAAATAAAAGATGGCATTGTTTGATACTGTTGATGAACGGTTTGTTGATAACCCACACGAACTAGATG
>CAZYTI010001153.1:0-2048 GCA_964650065.1 uncultured bacterium | reverse complement strand
TTCCTCGACAGACACAGCGGGAGGAGAGGATGGAAGGATCCAATCTCCTTAAAAATGATCATGCAGGAGAGGAAAGAGGACTAAACCAGATATATCCAGTCACTTACCTGGATGAATTCATCGCTCGAAATGCACAAAGCTCAAAATTGCAGGTCTACCTTAGACTCTCTCCCCGCGATGTCGTAGATAATGCCCGCAGGGAAACCCAATTATTCATCGGCAGAAAAAATCGGATCCACTACAATGATCAAATTTCTCTAGATAACTATCGTATCAAAAAACTTAAAGAACGGTACCCCTCCTTTCAATTCCATGATATCACGCAGATAATTGATGCCATGCGGTTGATCAAATCCCCGGAGGAAATTGAAATTCTGAGGAGGAATGGCAAAATCTCCGCCGAAGCCGTGAAACAAGCCATGTTAGGATCAAAACCAGGTGTATTTGAATATGAATTGGAAGCTGCAGCGATCCACACCGTTCTTAAAAACGGTGCCAAGGGTGTGGCCTATCCGGCCATCGTTGGCTCCGGCCCCAACACCTGCATCTTACATTACAACAAGAATTCGAGACAACTCGAAAAAGGGGATTTGATCTTGATGGATTTCGGTGGTGATCTCGATTATCTCTGCATGGACATCTCACGAACGTGGCCCGCTACCGGAAAATTTACGCCGGAACAAAAGGAAGTTTATCAAGTTGTACTGGAAATTCAAAAGGCCTGTATCGAAGCATATCGTCCGGGAGTGACCACTGTAGACGTACAAAAGCATGTCGCCGAAGTCATGAAAAAGAAAGGATTGGACGCCAGGGGTCAGAAAGGAGGTATCGGACATTACGTGGGAATGTGCGTTCACGATGTAGGCCCTCGTGGCATACCCCTCAAAGAAGGCATGGTTTTCGCGATCGAGCCGGGACTCTACTACTCAGAAAAAAACATCGGAATTCGTATTGAAGACACCATTCTCATCACTAAAGAGGGTTGTGAAGTTTTAACTAAAAACGTACCTAAGGAAATTCATGAAATTGAAAATTTAATGGCGGGTTTATGAAATGGTGGTTTAAACAGCAGCTCTATCTACAAATTTTTATCTGCATCGGTATCGGCATCGGCCTCGGCTTCCTACTGGGAGATCATGTCAAAGTCATCAAACCAATCGGAGACATTTTTATCCGCCTTCTCAAGATGCTCATCGTCCCCCTGACCTTTTTTACATTGATCAGTGGCATGACCAAAATGGAAGATATGCGACGTCTGCGTTCTGTGGGAGGCATGACCCTTTTGTACTATACCCTCACATCCCTGGCGGCCGCAATGGTCGGCATGATCGTGGCATTGGTGATAAAACCCGGGAAAGGCGCCATGGGACTCCTGGAGGAAGGCCTTGCCGGGGAAGCCGCCGACTTCAGTTTCATTGACAATCTCGTCAGTTGGGTGCCTACCAATCCCATTGAAGCCATGGCAACAGGCAATATGCTTCAGGTAATCGTGTTTTCCCTCATCGTGGGGTTTGGCCTGCTGGCCCTCGGTCAGAAAGTGAAAAGACTCGTCAAACTCATGAACGACGGCGCCGACCTCATGATTAAAATCACCGAATTGGTCATGAAGCTGGCACCTTATGGCATCCTGGCTCTCATCGCCAATCTGGTCGGGACCTTTGGCACCCAAATGCTATCTGAGGTGGGACGGTTCATACTCGCCGATTCCCTTTCCGTTCTCATCATCCTCATCATCGTCTATCCTTTGATCATCCGCCTTGTAGCCGGATTAAACCCCTTTCGTTTTTACAGAAATATCGCACCGGCCATGCTTGTGGCTGCGAGCACAACATCCAGCAGTGCCACCCTGCCCGTTTCCATGAACGTGGCCTCGAAGAACCTGGGTGTCTCTGAAAAAATTTATGGATTTACGCTCCCTCTCGGTGCCACAGTTAATATGGACGGCATGGCCGCTGCCATTGGCGTGATTGCCGTGTTCTCATCCAATCTATTTGGGATGACCATAACCCCGGCCCTCATGTTCCAGTTTGTATTCCTCGGACTGGTAT
>CAZYTI010001152.1:0-2049 GCA_964650065.1 uncultured bacterium | reverse complement strand
TGTCCATGCCCAGATTTCGGGCCATTGATATGATCGTTTTGATGATCTCCTGATCCTATTCATACCGCAACGCCGCTATTGGGTCCATCTTTGCTCCTTGTGAAGCCGGGTAGATGCCAAATACGATCCCGACAAGGGAGGAGATGCTGAAGGCCAGCAGAATGGTTTGTACGGAAATTATGGTTCTCCATTGCGCGAACACACTGATAATATATGCCCCTCCAATTCCCAGGAGAATACCAAGGCATCCGCCAACAAAGGTAAGTAAAACCGCTTCAATCAGAAATTGCAGGAGAATTATCCGGCGATTTGCTCCAATCGCTCTACGAATGCCGATCTCTTTTGTTCGCTCCGTGACAGTCGCCAACATGATGTTCATGATTCCAATTCCACCAACCAACAAAGAAATTCCTGCAATACACCCCATAACGAGATTAAAGACATTTTGAGCTTGTTGGCTTTGTTTTAACAACTCTCGCGGAACAATCATTTCATAATCTTCCGCACCGTGATGCACTCTGGTGAGGACCGTACGGATAAGCTTCGCCACACTGTCCACATGGTCAGGCTTATCAACGCGGATCGATATTTCCTGGATGTTCTCAGTTTTTTCCGAGGAAACAAATACAGATGAGGTAGAGAGAGGGATATAAACATCTTTATTGATATTCTTCATCTGGATTGAGGAATTTTTTTTCGGGTTCAGGATTTTATTTTCGAGGGTCCCGATCACGCGAAACCAGTCATTTTGGATTTTCACCATTTTCCCCACAGGATTTTGAAAGGCGAACAGTTCCCGCTGAACATCTGCCCCCAGCACACATACCCGTTGTTTTTCTTTTTCATCCGCTGTCGTGAGGAACCGTCCCTGGCGTATACTGAGGCTGCTTGTGTACTGGTGATCAGGAGATGTTCCAATAATACGAGCCTGCATGGCTTGCCGTTGATACTGTACCTGGGATGAAAACTCTCTTGCTGCAGCAAGATATGAGATAAATGGCGAGACCTGAGCAATACGCTCTACATCACTATAGGTTAAACCCTGTGAGAGTTGTGCTTTCCCGGTCCTGACCATATCACCGGAAGGAGTGATCGCTTTCACCGTGATCTTATTGGTGCCTAAAAGTGCGATTTGTTCGATAATTTCCTGTTTTGCCCCGGCTCCGATTGCCAACATGGCAATAATTGCTCCGATACCAAACACGATGCCGAGTACACTTAGAAATGAACGTAATTTATGGAGCAGCACGCCACGCACAATAGTAGGCAGTAGGCAGTAGGCAGTAGGCAGTAGACGGGTGGCGGGCGGCGGCCTGTAGGATATTTCTACACCCCCCTGGCCCCCCTCAAGGGAGGAATTTTCATATTGAGTCTTCCTTTGAAGAGAGGAGGGAGTAGTAAAATCCCCCCTTGAGGGGGGGTAGGGGGGTGTTCTTCCCCTCCAGGGAGGGGCCAGGGGTGGGTCTTCCCCCCTTGAGGGGGGCAGGGAGGTGTTCATTTCTTCTCGTTCGATTTCTCCATCTTTGAGGAAGATGATCCCTTCTGCGTAATCGGCGACTGCTTGTTCATGAGTAACAACGATAATCGTGTGCCCCTGTTCATTCAATATGCGCAGAATATTCATGATTTCCTGACCAGTATGACTGTCGAGATTCCCGGTTGGCTCATCGGCAAGAATCACGCGGGGTTCCGTTACCAATGCCCTGGCAATGGCGACACGTTGCATTTCACCCCCCGACAGCTCTGAAGGGCGATGATGGAGTCGCTCTCCAAGCCCAACCTGTTTCGCCACTTCCTGTGCCCTCTCTTTTCTGCTATGTTCAGTAGAAATCGATAGACTCCCGGAGTCTGGTTTTATCCCCTTCTCTTTAGGAAAGAAGGATGGGGGGATTTGTGGCGAATACAGCAATGGCGCCTCAATGTTCTGAAGTACGGTATGTTGTGGCAGTAAATTAAACGACTGGAAAATAAAACCGATCTTTTGATTCCGGATATACGAAAGCTGCGTATCATTCAATTGGGCGACATCTATACCATCAAGTTGGTAAG
>CAZYTI010001151.1:0-2052 GCA_964650065.1 uncultured bacterium | reverse complement strand
AAGGTTTGTACATGGCCTGCCCATCCACCAACCTTCCCAAATCATTGGTTAACAGTCTTTGGAGAAATGCAAAGGATCCCTGTCCCTCGATGGTAAACTCTCCCATGTGACAGATATCAAAAATTCCAACGGCATTCCTGGTCGCATGGTGCTCCCGCGACTGCCCTGTGGGATACCAGAGGGGCATATACCATCCTGCAAAATCTGCCATCTTCCCGCCCAATTTAGCATGCTCGTCACAAAACAATGTCTTTTTCGTTTCCACTTTCACCTCGCTGATTATCTGCTAATAGAAAAAATTAGCGCTTAATAAAGAGTCTCACTTCTTCAATGTGCCTATTAGTACAGCTATTGTAATGCGATTTAAATCTTCGTTTTTTCCGCCAAAGACAGATCCGCCTTTGGCGGGTTTGCAAACAAAAAGGATTTGACGACACTTTCAATTTTTATAAAAGTGCGCCTTCGGCGCGCTACGCCACAATATAAAAAATTTATCTAAAATTTTTATATTTGTCAACTCATTTTTTCTTTTTGTCTTGCCTGCCCGCATTTGTATTAAAATTGGCAATTTTATAAAGACCCGGCAGGCGGGGTGACTTTATGGCATAAGAATTTCTCAGGTCACTTGTTAATCATTCGAACAACATCATTATAAATAGCAAAAGCCATCAATCCAAATATCAAGAACATCCCAACCTGCTGGATGACCATCTTCACTTTTAATGGAATCGGTCGCCTCATGATTCCCTCTATACTCAGAAATACCAGGTGACCACCATCCAAAACCGGTATGGGAAATAAATTGAGAATCCCAAGATTCAGGCTCAAAAGTGCCATAAATCCAATAAGGGTGCCCAAACCGGAGCGGGCACTTTCTCCTGCCATCTGAGATATGCCCAGGGGGCCAGCCAACGAGCGCATCGATTCCTTGCCTTGAATCAGTCTGAAAATGGAAACCAGAACCAGTCTGGTGATCCCATAAGCCGTAGCTCCGCCATTTACAATCGCTCGTCCCAATCCGATGGATTTAATCTCAAATTTGGGACCGATTCCGATGAGTCCCACTTCACGAATATCTCCTCCACTCACAGTCTTTTCCAGAACAGGTGTTAATGCTTTTGTAAATAAAGTGTCATTTCTCATCCAGGCTATTTCCAGAGTCTGCCCTGGTGCG
Organism: uncultured bacterium; assembly: GCA_964650065.1. Lineage (GTDB taxonomy): Bacteria > Zhuqueibacterota > QNDG01 > QNDG01 > DSAB01 > CAZYTI01. The sequence goes on along the minus strand of CAZYTI010001151.1, from coordinate 878 downwards.
TAATGGATGATGGATGTCATGTCCTCCCAGGCGTGTACTTCTTTCCCATCTATACTGACAATCCGATCATCTAATTGCATTCCCGCTTCTTCTGCCGGTTTTCCTTCCAGGAGACTTCCCACAGAAGTGCCCGGCACCTGCTCAGCCTCGCCATATATCAAGGCGGCGCCGACAAAAACAATGAATGCAAAAAGAATATTCATAAATGACCCGGCCACGACCACCGCCACCTTCTGGATCCAGGATTTTGAGCGAAACTCCCAGGGCTTGGGTTCTTCTTCCAGGATTTTTTTATCCAGACTCTCATCCACCATTCCGGCAATTTTCACATACCCTCCGAAGGGAATGGCTGAGACACAATAATCGGTTTCCCCGATTTTTTTGCCAAATAGTCTTGGTGGATATCCAATGGAGAATCGGTCGACCCGAATGCGAAAGAGTTTGGCGACCACAAAATGACCCATTTCGTGAATAAAGACCAGGACACCCAGAACAAAGATTGTTGCTAAAATGGTTACCATATATTATCCTTTATGTAATTTAGGTCGTTTTATATTAAATCAAGAACCTATCTTTACTTGTTACAATGCTGCTGGTCACTGGCTACTGGTTACTGGTGATAATGCATACAGTTCATTTTTATTTATTTTTAACAATCTTACTTTTTTCTAAAGTTTGGATAAAGCGATTTAATTTTTTTCCTAAAATATCCAATCTTTTATGCAAATCATTAAAAAGCTCCCTATTCCTCAAGGATTTAGTATCCCATAAAGTTTCAAGATGATCAATTGTTTCATCATTTGAACTAATTGAATAGATAAGATAACGGATATTTTCCTGATTATATTTCCTTCGACCATATCCTTCAACAATATTTG
>CAZYTI010001150.1:0-2053 GCA_964650065.1 uncultured bacterium | reverse complement strand
GAATAGCCGCCATGATCTCTGGCAGCATCCGACACACCACAGTCGAGGGCCTGGAGGTCTGGTGACTGAATTTATGGAAGAACTTGAGAAGATTGATGGATTAAAGGGGCCGCCTTTTTTGAGATTGAACGAGACTGAAGGACAGGGTGAAAGCGACTGGGGCTGGGATAATATGCCACCGCTGCCGGTAATTGACCGAGAAACGTTTGCTTATCTGGCACTAAAGAAGCTGCGTCAAGCAAATGTTACTATGCTTCTCGATACGACTGTTAATGATGTAATAATGGAAGAAAATCAATTAAAAGGATTGATCGTTTTCAGCCAACAGGCCCAGCATGCGATCCTGGGAAAAGTTTTTATCGATTGTTCCGGTGATTCAATAGCAGCATTAAAATGTGGTGCAACTATTAAACCGAGAGCGCTATTTAGTAATTCAGGATTTGGGCAGTTTTTTCAGATTACAGGTGTAAATTGGGATACATATATTAATTTTCAAAAAGAAGCATTGTCAAAATCACCGACTAAAGAGAACAAAAAATGGCTTGATGATGTTTTTTTTCCTGAGATAGGCAGTTCTTCCGTTTGTTGGGCAAGACATCTTTTACCGTTCATAAAAAAAGCATGGGAATCAGGTGAATATCGTTATATACAGGATTGTGAAGGCCTGGCTAAACTATATTTTGTGCCGTTTGGTGTCCACGATCTGGATACAGGATGTGTGCAGTATGGGCCGAACAGTAAAGTAGATGTTAATAATCCTGAGCATATTTCAAAGATCATAGCAAGATCAAGAATGTATATATATGAAACTGTTCAATTTTTGAAAAAGTATGCGCCCGGTTTTGAAAATGCTCATATCGCTCAGATAGCTCCGCTTTTCAATTCGCGATACAGCAATATGCTTGACAGTGAATATACATATCCTAGTGAGGACATCTGGGGCGCCAAGCCTTTCGACGATGTAGTGTATCGGCTGACGCATTTATATAAATACTGGACAAGTGCCGGCGTCACTCGCAAACTGGTTAATCTCGAGACTGGCGAAGAAGGTATGGAATATGAAGTACCTTACAGGCTGCTGATACCGAAAAAGATCGACGGCTTGATGGCTGCGGGAAAAGCGATCAATTCAAATCCGCAGTCAAGGCTTAGAGGCCGATGGATAGTTATGGTCACAGGCAGCATTGCCGGCATTGCTGCGAACCTTGCTGTTGATAGTGGTGTAAACCCTCGCAATATCAACATCAAATCTTTGCAGAAAAAGTTGGTCGATCAGGGATTCTATCTGGGTGACGAAAAAAGATTAGAGGAATTAGGGTTTGACCAGAACGTCTAACGGTTTGGTATTCTATTGAAAAATAAGGTTTAGCTATGCAACAGCAAAAACCCAACGTTCTGTTAGTCATGTTGAATGAGATGCGTCACGACAGTGCTGGCTGTGCAGGTAATCCTCATGTGAAAACCCCTAATTTAGACGAATTGAGTCGCAAAGGCGTTAAAGGTGTAAAGGTTCGGCAGGGAGATATTTGAGCTTGCGACCCTACTAAAACAGATATTAACGAGATAAATTGGTATACATAAAATAATGAAAAAGGATAAAATCTATGAGGCCTAAAGAAGTACAAAAATTGGATGAAGTTTTCTTAAGGTGAAGTTTATGAAAGAGTTTACTGAAGAGGTAAAAGGTTATGCAAGAAAGTTGGGTGCCCGGCTTGTTGGTATAACTAATACTGAGCGGCTTGCGGGTACTCCAAAGGGTCATCGTGCGGAAGATTTTCTTCCTGGCGCTTGTTCTGTAGTGGTTCTTGGATTGCCGCTGCTTCCGTCTTATTGTCGGTATCCGGAGTTTTTGGCGGGATCTGAAAAAGTACCGGAAACGGTAAAGTGCAGCGGCAGCAGCTCCTTTGGGAAGGAAGTTTTTCAACCTCGGCTGGCGATCGGCAATCATGTATATCGGCGATGCGGTTATGAATTTCTGAACATGGAACTTCAGCGGTTGAGTCTGTACACGGCATTGTTCTTGCAGGAGAATGGCCATGAGTCGATCTATATG
>CAZYTI010001149.1:0-2053 GCA_964650065.1 uncultured bacterium | reverse complement strand
CAATACAAAAATGGCAGGGCCAAACCATGAAAGTTATCGGAGACTGGATGAAAAAGCATGCCGAAGCGATCTATGGATGCAGAGGAGAATGGGAACCTCCGTTCAATAATGATCTTTCCATCTGGAGAACCACACGCAAGGGAAATAATTTATACCTGCATTTATTACGCTATCCCGGACAGTCCTTTAGTATCGCTAATATACATGATTACTGGCTGACATCAGCAAAGCTTCTCGATACCGGCCAAAAACTTAAGATCAAACATGAACCTACTCGGGATATTATTTCAGGATTGCCAACGAAATCACCGGATGATATAGCTTCTGTGGTAAAAATTAAGATTCGAGCCAAAACACAAGCAGAGAAAAGAACAAAAAAAATAGTAGGCTTAGAAAATCCGGAGTTATTTTTCAAAAAAAAGACAAATAAACATTCTATTCAAGGGAAAAAATGAAAAAATTAAAAAATAAACTTAACAAAGACAATCTTCTTGGGACTTTTGTTTCTATAGCAAGTATAGAGAATGTTGAAATTATGTCAAATGCAGGATTTGACTTCTTTATATTCGATCTTGAGCATTCTATGATCGATCTGAAAGATCTTTTGGCAATGATAGCAGTTACGGAAAACACGGATGCATCCAGTATTGTCAGAGTACCTCAAACTGATCCGGGTTTGTGCAAACGGGTGCTTGATGCTGGATGCCAGGGAATAATGTTTCCAATGATCGGGAATGCCGAACAAGCCCAACAAGCTGTCAAGGCCGTTAAATATCCTCCAAAAGGTATTCGAGGCGTTGGCATTGGCAGAGCTCAGGGATATGGCACTAATTTTGAAAAATATGTGCAAAAAGCTAACAGACAAACTTGTGTGATACTTCAAATAGAAACCGTCGATGGCCTTAATAATCTCGAAGAGATCACTTCTGTGCCGGGCGTAGATGTTATTTTTATAGGCACCGCTGATCTAAAGAAAAACTTAGGACCAAACAAAGCATCAGATATGGAAAGGCATGTACAGGAAATAACTAAATGCTGCCGACAAAAAAATATCACGGTTGGAACAATTGAATTTGATGCTTTATCGGTTAAAAAACGATTCAAAGAAGGTATTAAATTTATAACATATGGAGCTGATTGTTTGATATATGTCAATGCTGTAGAGCAGATCATCTCCGATGTACGAGGTAAGATATAGTGCTAAGAAGTAAAAAACTTTTAACCAGACCTGACGGTTCCATCTACAGAGCTTTATTCAAGTGTATGGGATACAAAGAGCATGACCTGGATAAGCCGATCATTGGTATTGCAAACTCATGGAGTAGCGTGTGTCCGGGACATTTCAATTTGCGACAAGTATCAGATTATGTGAAAAAAGGTATCGAAGAAGCAGGCGGCACAGCGGTTGAATTTGGCGTGATAGGAGCTTGTGATGGACTGGCACAGATGCATGAAGGTATGCGATATATTCTTCCTACCCGTGAACTTATCGCCAGTGATATTGAAGCGATGGTCAAAGCCCATCCTATTGATGCCATAGTGTTGCTGGGCTCATGCGATAAAATTGTGCCCGGAATGCTTATAGCTGCTGCGAGATTGGATATTCCTTCGATATTTGTAAATGGCGGACCAATGCACAGCAATAAGTATCTTAAATGGAATGCATTTGGAGGGGAAAAAATTGACATTTCTTCGATAGGCCAAGCCGCCGAACTTTTTAGAACAGATAAAATGACTCAAAAAGATTTCCTGGAACTTGAAAATTGTGCCGCAGGAGGAGCCGGTTCCTGTCAGTTTCTTGGCACGGCCAATTCTATGTGCTGTTTTGCCGAAGCTATAGGTATGGCTTTGCCGGGAACCAGCACTATCCCAGCGGTTAGTGAAGAAAGATTAGAAGTTGGCTGTCTTGCCGGCAAATATATAGTAAAATTATTAAAACAGGGGATTACAGCAAAGCATATCATCACAAAAAAGTCAATAAACAATGCTGTTGCGGTAATGATGGCTATCGGCGGTTCAACTAATATCGTTCTCCATTCTCTTGCCTTGGCAT
>CAZYTI010001148.1:0-2053 GCA_964650065.1 uncultured bacterium | reverse complement strand
TGTAGTTGAATCCACACATAAATCAAGCTATTAAATAAATGGTATGACCACTGAGATACGATATAGACATCCCCCAATTTTAGATATTTGTGAGTAGTCGAAGATGAGCAATTAATAGAATGGCGGGATTCTTACAAAACCAAAAATACTGTAATGTTCGTCAAATGTGAATGCCTTTAGTATGCCCTTTCTTTTCATTAGAGCAAAATTAATGGCATCTGCAAATGTAAAATCCTGATCTGAGAATTTCTTAATGATTCTTTTAGCCTCAAACTCATCATCCTTTGTAATTCTCAGAATGTTGTAATCTCTTCCATAAATATTTTCTAAGAATTCTAATGCAATTTGATAGTTCATGTCAAACAGAAGCCTCTTTTGGGCTTCAATAATTGTCACTTGAGAGACATACTTAGGAAGCCGTGACTCCCTTATTTTGTGCACACAGTTCAGGGCACTTAGATGGTTAGAGTCGGAATCGTCTCTTAACGCTATGAAAGCGCCTGCATCGAAAAATATTGCTTTTTCATAGACCGTTCGATTAATGATGAAAATTCCAGCTTGGATTTTTGTAATTCAGAGAGTGTTATTCAATAATTTCGACAGAGTTTGGGGGTATATTATCTTTGTCAACTTTCATAAGCTCGTCACCAATAAGCCTAAATTCGCCCACATTTTCAACTATTTCTACCAGAGGTAATTCAGGAGAGTATTCATCACCAAATATCATATTTTCAATTTCGCCAGTTGAAAAAGTAATTCTCTCATCGATATATTCGTCAAAATTTTGACCGGTTATGTTGATTATTTGTCTCATCTTAAACTCCTTCGCTATTTTTAAGCCAACCCTCCGATTTAACTTCCCATTGGTAGGCTATTGGAAGACCTTTTATTATGGGAAGTGTGTTTTGTCCGGGTTGTAACGGAACATTGATATTAAGTGGTATTTCAGACCTTTGCCTTATTAAAACATCTGTTTCATACCTATATGAAATAGTATCATTTTCTATGATGCCGCCACATAATTTAACGGTTTTTTCGGCTTGATCTCCCAATTCAGAATCAAAGCAAAATCCATGCCTAATATTTAACGATTTTGCATAAAGATCATATAATTCCATCAGCATCTTTTCAATTTTTTCATTCGGGTGATCAATAATCTTTTCACTTAATATCTCTGACGCTTCTTTACGGTTTATAAAATGCAAATGGGAATGGAATTTAGTTGTCAGGTTTTCAGTTATTGATTCAATAAGATCTTTATCTTTTTCTGGGTCCAAATGTAATTTCAATAACTTTTCAGAAAGTAACTTACTTTGAGAAAGAACCCTTTTTACGTTGCCCAAAGCCAGGGGATGCACTCTCTTGGTTAATCTTTTGAACACCTCCAATATTTGATCATCTCTTAGTTCGAAATTGTCTTTTGCTAACTCTAAATAAGAAGTTAGATCTTCAACACTTATTCCTTTTCTACTCCTTTTAGACAAATCGTCAATAGGATTAAATGGATTGCCGGTTGTGGGGTCAATAGGGCTTAGCTCTCCAATCATACTCATGAAAACTTTATCAGCCCCTAAACATATCATTGTTCCACCACTATGACATCTGAACGGAACAAGTATATTCAACTCATCACAGAATTCTCTTAGAACGCTAACAATTGGCCATACGGCATTGGAATCCCCACCCCGCGTATAAATGAAGAGTTCCAACTTCTTTTGATGTCCTATCCTTTTCAGGGTTTTGTATATTATTTCTTTTTCATCTTGGGAGATATTTAGCCTTAATCCCGGTAAAGGCATCCCCTTTGGCACTGTTTCGCGGTCACCTAAGAAATAGCTCAGGATTTTAGATCCATTTTTCTGCTGAATTTTCTCAATCACGGCCTTTCTATCATCATACATCGTTAATATCCCACTTCTCGCAGTGATACATTTCTCATTTTTTTTCTTTTAAACTTCCGATTATTTGTCTATAACATTAATATTATTGGCTAAAAAGTTGATGCTCTTCCGCTAATACTTTGATTATGGACCATTATAAAATTTAACAGTTA
>CAZYTI010001147.1:0-2053 GCA_964650065.1 uncultured bacterium | reverse complement strand
GTAAGTTTCGATATCTTCAGCAAAATCCTTTAGTTTCTGCTGCTTTTCCAGGGGGAGCCGTTCCAGCATTATTTTTACCTGGGACCGAAGTTGTTGGGCACACAGGTTTGGTATCGAAAAAGATATGAGCAGGCCAATGAATATATTATGCAAGATCCATCTTCTCCCTAAAGATTGATGTGACAAAATCATATTTCCCTCCAGTATTATAGTCAAATACAATGATTAAATATACAACTTCTGCATTCATTGTCAAGTTCCTTTCTTAATAATTGGAAAAAACTGTAATGATAGTAAAATAAAATGCATCTGTCGAGAAAAACGTTTTTTTACTTGACTTTACGTAAATTTTATCGTATTTTATTTTTTATGAGACTTTCAATTGCTATTATCTATTTTATTGCTCATTTTCTATCTCTATTTAACGATAGGTGTACAAAAAACTGTCTAATCAAAAACTCCACTTTTTTTAATTGTCTGATCCCACTGGTTCCACTCCTTTTTGCGACTTTCCCCGCATATGGTACACTGGAGGAGTTGCCCGTTGGAGGAAAGTCGATTGCCATGGGATCAGCCTACGTGGCAGTAGCCCTCGGTCCGGAATGCCTGGTATACAATCCGGCAGGTGCCTCCCTCTCCAAAGCGTTTACCCTTTCCCTATTTGTTTCCCGCCCCCTGGGACTGCGGGAATTGACGTATGGGACAATTTCCGCAGTCCTCCCCTCTAAATTGGGACATTTTTCACTCTTACTTCAGCACTTCGGATACAACCTTTATCAAGAAACGACATTTGCATTGGGATGTGCATCCCATTATCGATATAAATTTAATTATGGTATTTTGGTGAGAATGAATCGATTTTATATCAAAGATTATGGTTCTACACATACGCTCGTGATTAATATGGGTTGTCTCCTGACAATCAGTAAAATGATTTGTATTGGCTTATCTGTCACCAACTTGAATCAGAGTCGTTCACCTGGAGAAAACGGTTTTCCTGTTCAGATGACTCGCTTTGGTATCTGTTATCGACCTCTCGATAAAGTGACCTTATCCATCGAATTTGATAAAGAACCCAGATTTCCCATTGAACTTAAGGCTGGAATTGAAATCGTTGCCCATAAGGCCGTTTGCCTGAGGTGCGGTATCGGAAGGGATCCCTCCTTTTTCTCATACGGTATCGGTTTAAAATGGAATTTTTTTACGATAGATTATGCCACTACATCGCATCCTGTCCTTGGCTTCACCCATCAGGGTTCTTGCACTGTTTTCATATAAATTTTTCTACAGGGTAGATGAAATTTAAAGAGATTGTTTATCTTTTTCTTACCACCACAATGTTCAACTCAACCACTTTCACATTGAGTCAGGCTCAAACAGAAGAGGTCATCCTGGAAGGGCAACAAACTGATGCATCAGAACTTATTGAACGCCTTCAGACACTCCGGAGGCATCCCATGGATCTGAATCGTATCTCACTTCAAACCCTTCTGCCTCTTCCGTTGTTATCTCCCATTCAGGTCAGAAATCTCATCCAGGATAGGCATAAAAGAGGACGGTTCGATTCCTGGAAAGACTTGGAAAAGCGATTGAATTTCTCCTCTGACATCATTGAAACACTCCAAGTTTACTTTATCATCTTAAGTTCAAAACCTCAGAAACATGAATTCTTAAATATGCGATGGAGATTTCAAAGACGACTACCCGACTCCTATGCACTTCAAAAGAATCTTTACTCCGGATCTCCGTGGAAAAGTTACCAGCGAATCAAAATTCATTTTAATCAGAATATTCGCTCTGCTATCTTGTTGGAAAAAGATGCCGGAGAAATAAAATGGAACGATCATCTGGTGGGATTTTTGGAATTCAACAGGCTCCCTCATCAATTTCGATTATTGTTGGGTAATTATCAGTTTGAATCGGGACAGGGTCTGGTTTTTTGGAGTCCATATGGACTTTTCAAAGGTGCCAGTATTCTTGCTCCTATTAAAAAGGAACCCAGAGGGGGGGTAGGGTATGTTTATTCTGAGGAGACCCGCTATCTAACGGGTGG
>CAZYTI010001146.1:0-2057 GCA_964650065.1 uncultured bacterium | reverse complement strand
CAAAAAAAGGTTGAGTGGTGGTGGAATCAATGTCATCCTGATGATGTAGCTCCAACAAAGAAAGCCGTAAAAGATTATATAGAAGGACGTACAAAAAATTATTCTGTTGAATTTCGGTTGAGAAGTAAATGCGGTAAATATATTTGGGTTTCTTCTAATGGGGCTGTAGTAAGAAAAGATGAAGATGATAAGCCTTTGTATATGATTGGAATTCATCAAGACATCACCGAGCGCAAGCGGGTGGAAGAGGCAATTCAAAAAGAGCACACGTTTACGAATGCCATCCTCGACACGGCTGGTGCTCTGATGGTTGTCTATGATAGCGAGGGAAGGATCATCAGATTTAACAAAGCCTGCATGCGGACGACGGGGTATTCCTTCTTGGAGATGAAAAAGAAGCATGTATGGGATAAATTGGTCATTCCCGAGGAGCTCGAGCGGGTCCAATCGGATTTTAAAACGATGAGTGCCGGTGTAATGGTGAAAAAAAGTGAGAATCATTGGTTGACAAAGGACGGTGACCTGCGGTTAATCTCATGGTCGAATACTGTTCTCTTGGATGAGGAGGATACCGTTGAGTTTATCATTGCTATCGGTATTGACATTACGGAACGCAGGAAATATGAGACAGCACTGAGGAAGAGTGAGGACCAGTATCGAGTATTAATCGAATCCAGTGAAGATCCTATTTGCCTGATGGATCAAGAGCTCAACTATTTAGTTGCCAACGAAAAATTGTTATCACGGCTTGGAAAATCGATGGATGAAGTTGTGGGGCACGGTTACAGAGAGTTTCATACGACGGGGAAAACGAAGGAATTCTCAAAACAATTGAATGAAGTTGTTAAGACAGGCCGGCCTGTCTTTTACGAGCATAGAAGTGAGAAAGACGGCCATTATTTTTTACGAACCTTGAGCCCTGTCATCGATCCAAGAACCGGAAAGATAATGGCGGTGACTGTAATTTCGAAGGATATCACGGAGCATAAGAAGGAAGAGCAGCAGCTCAAAGCATATCAATATCAACTCAGAAATCTGGCATCCGAACTCACGCTGGCAGAGGAGAAGGAACGACGACGCATCGCCTCGGAATTGCATGATAGCATCGCTCAGGAGCTGGTCGTATGGCAGATGAAGTTGGAAGAAATTCAGGATTCAGCCTCAACGAAAGAGATCGCCGAGTCGTTGGGAGAGATTGTAAAGGGAATTGAAAAGACGACTCAAGTCACCCGTACATTAATTTTTGAGATTAGTCCAACTATCCTGTATGAATTGGGTTTAGAGGCTGCGTTGGAATGGCTGGCAGAAATATTTCAGCAGGAACACGGTATTACTATGCATGTGAATTATGACAGCCGGCAAAAATCACTGAGTGAAGATGTGGAAGTGTTTCTATTCAAGGCCGTGCGTGAGTTATTGATCAATGTGATCAAACACGCTCAAGCCGAGCGTGTACAGATCTCCATCGTTCGATCTACTGCTGACATGATAATCAGTGTTCAGGATGATGGGATCGGAATTAAAGTGTCTCCCGAGGATTTTCAAAGAATCGGCATGACTGGATTCGGGCTCTTCAATATCCGTGAGCGCTTGCACCAAATCGGAGGGAGGATGGAAATCGATTCCAGGTCTAAACAGGGTACTCGAGTAAATCTGATGGCACCCATATTGCATAACGAAAGTATGGAGAAAGAATGATATGAACATTAAAGTCGTCCTGGCCGACGATCACCGGATTTTCCGCGATGGTCTCCGCCAATTGATCGATAAGCGAAGTGATATGGAAATGGTCGGTGAGGCGGGAGATGGCCGTACGTCTGTCAAATTGGTCCGTGAAGTTGTGCCCGATGTGGTTGTCATGGACGTGAATATGCCCGACTTGAACGGTATCGAAGCGACCAGACAAATCATATCAGAATCACCCGGTGTTAAAATTGTCGACTTATCGATGCATTCGGACAAACGTTTCGTACAGGGCATGTTGGAAGCAGGTGCATCCGGTTATCTTTTAAAGAATTGTGCATTCCGGGAACTGGTTAAGGCCATACACACTGTGA
>CAZYTI010001145.1:0-2057 GCA_964650065.1 uncultured bacterium | reverse complement strand
CGGCCGATCATTGATTCCCGGGAGAAACGGATGTCGATATCACCGTCCCTGTCCAGATCGCCTGATGCCATTGCGGTCACGGATCCTTCTATGGAAGCCTGCGTCTCGGACGTTCTATCGGTAAACCGGCCATCTCCTTCATTTCGATAGAAGACACTCTGCTCCCTGTTGCCGACCAGAAGATCTAAATCACCATCATGATCCGCATCGAAGAAAACGGCTGTCTGACTCAATGCCCGGTCCTCCAATCCCGAAGAACCGGTTATATCCTCAAAATGTCCCTGGCCGTCATTCAGATAGAGCCGGTTACTGCATGTGAGATTCGTCACAAAAAGATCCGGATCACCATCGTTGTCGATGTCACCAAAAATCCCACTCGTGGAGTGTGATATGGAATCGGATCCGGCAACTCCGATTTCCCTCCCTATTTCGGAAAAATGGGGACATTGTTTCTCGCCTTGCAACCGGTCGTTACGAAAGAACAGATTGCGCAGTCCCCGGCGCGGCACGAAAAGATCTAAATCCCCGTCTCCATCCACATCACCGAACATGGAACCACCACCCCCTCTGTCAATAATCAGTCCCGCCTCCCGGGTAGCGTCCCTGAAAAATCCCGCACCGTTGTTCAGGTAGAGTCTATTGGTGGAATCGTCATTCGACACGTACAGATCCACGAAACCGTCATTGTTGACATCCCCCCATATGCCCGAATTCGACCGTCCACAATTATGATGCAGACCCAGGCTATGCGAAATCTCTTTGAATGGTCCACGGCGCCTCTGAAGGAAGAGGAGATTGGCACCGTAGAGGGAACTGACGAAAATATCCTGGTCACCGTCATTTTCGATGTCCGCGCTGGACGTGCCTTCATCGTAATTTACGATGCCTTCCTCGGCCATAATTGGGCCCGTAACCCCTTTTTCCTCTGCCATCTCGGCCAACTGTCCGGGCGGCATACTCCCTTTCCCGGAGCTGACATATAAAATATTCGATTCTCCGGATACAACAGCGTAAATGTCTTCAATGCCGTCTCCTGAAAAGTCTGCAATGCACATGCCCCGTTCCACCATGTTAGAGCCAACGGGTGAGCGGAATGGCTGGGGTGTTTTTTGCAGAGCCTGTCTTAAAACGATTTTTCGTTCCAGGCCCTTTTTCGAATACAACCAGATTTCATTATGACTCCGGTTTTCATTCGATCCGGTCTTTTTAAAAACACCGGCGTATATGATTTCGTCCGGCTGCGCCGATTGATGATCCAAAAGCAATGACCCGGAACGGTTTATCACAGATTTATGAAGATGAACAGGGATAACAGATTCAAAATTGACAGGACCACCAAACACGACCGTGTCGATGGGCACTTCTTTCGTTACATATCTTTCCAGGAATAAATCAGAAACATCCGGTGAAAAATCGTTCGTACCATGTTTGATTAACAGAAGTAACGCTTCATAAAAATCGACATCTTGCATTTCTTCATGTTGAATCCATTTATTGTTCTCTAATCTTAAAAAAGAATTTGGGTAATCAGTAATTGCCCACCCATTATTTTCATCTATCATCAGAAGATGATCAAAATGCTGATATGTGGGACTCGGTACGTGACGCCATGACCGGCCATCATAAGACATGATCTGTCCCCACTCGCAGGCTGCCCATCCCGAATTTGGCGCCGTAAACCAGAGGTCCCGGATTCCTGCGGTATTGGGCGTTTTCACTTCGAACCAGTGGTTGCCATCGAAATGTAATAGATTTTGTTTAAATGGAATGTCTGATTTAACTGACACCCAGAGTTCTTCCGGAGTGATTGAAAAGAAAGCATTGGTTACTTGATATTTTAAATATGGAAAGTTTACCCGCGTCCACACACCTTCGGCCCAGTGCCATAACTGGTGAGGATTCGAGTTAAAAATAGCCCAACCCCTATCCGGGCCAATGAACTGGGCAGATATAACATCCAGCACTGAAGCAGGGACAGGGATGAGGGTCCAGGGGATACCCAATATGTCTTCGAGGCTCAATCCTGAATGCTCGACTTTGCCATTCGCACACTGTAC
>CAZYTI010001144.1:0-2057 GCA_964650065.1 uncultured bacterium | reverse complement strand
CAGGATCTTTGTATCCCGAGATCATGACATAGACGCGACCGGTGATGGGATCGGGGTGTACAGCCTTTGAGAATGAAATCTCAAATTTCAAGCCTGAACTGTCCTGAGGACTTTCGCCATACACCTTCGTTAAATGACTTGCAACAATAAAAAGGGGTATAAACAAAAAAATGAAAATAGAATGTGATTTTTTAAAATTCAATGTCATTCCTCCTTTGAAAGATCCTGTCCAATTATCAATATTTCCAGCTTTCAGCACCTCCCCCCTCGGGACTGTTCCTCGTAATATGTTCCTCAAACAGCTTGAACAGTTCTTCACCTCTCGGTCCCCAACAGTGGGGTTGTCGATCTCCATATTCGACAACGCCTGCATAATGGGGATCCTCTGTCTTTTCCAGGAATTCCTCGAGCAGATGAACGGCGTCATTCAAATAGAAGGTATCCATACTGCCCGTATAGATATGGAGTTTTCCTGTGAGTTTGGGCCCCAGCTTATCCCAGTTTTGTTTAAGGATGTCATGAAGGTCGAATTTCTTCCACTGTTCGGCGACATCATGATCAATCTCACCGGTTCGTTTATCCCAGATACGTTCGGGATATCCATCTTCTCCTATGGGACTGAAAGCCGCTTCCCAGATATCCCACTGCCCCCCGGATCTTGTCTTGTCACCGATCACCAGTTCATAATGATTTTCATTCCTCATGGTGGAGCGGATATTTCCATCCGTGGCCCGTGTGTTGGGACGTTCGATCTTGAACCAGTCGTACTCCCGATAGTAGGCATTCTTCTCATCGTAAATATTCACGATTTGATAGTAATGGAAATCCACGGGATCGGCGCATAATGACCAGGTCCCACCAAAGAAATCCGGATAGAATATCTGCAAAGCCAGGGCAATCCATCCCCCTGTGGATCCGCCGGAAAGAACCCTGGCATAGGGTTTCCGGATGATACGAAACGTCTCTTCCACACGCGGGATGAGTTCCTTCATGATGGCATCACCATAGGGACCCACGTTGGGAGAATTGACCGCATAGGAATCGTCGTAATAGGGGCAGGGATGCTGGAGGGTTACGGCGATCATGCGAGGGCAGGCGTCCGATGTCCAGTATTTGTAGAAATCGTACCCTCTCCTTCCCCGTCGATTTTCCCTTCCGGGATCGGTGTCCACAAAACCATGGGGTGCGCGGATAGAGAAATGCCCCTGGATGTAATTGACCGGATAATAGACATCGGGATGTGACTCATACCCTTTGGGGAGCAAGACCGTGGCTCCCAAATAGATAGGCTGCCCCCAGAACTCGGAGAGGATTTCACTCTTGAACTTGATCCGTTTGACCCATTTGCTGTCCGGAGGGTTCTCAACAGGAGGAATGACGTTTTTGCAATTGATCTTCACGGTTTGTGCCTGGCTGGGATCGATGGTCACCGTCACCACATCACTGTACAGATTGCCGGGGGACCGGTTCCACCGCTGGCCTTCCCACTGATCGTTATGCATCCAAACGGTATGCCCATCGGAGCGCTTGAATTCGGTATAGACATTCACAAAACCCTGGATAAAGTATTCTCCAGCGGGGATATGCTCGATACTTTCCAGAGGATATCCAAAAATATCCTCGTCGATAACCGTACCCTCACCCGGCGCTAATGCATGGATATTCTTCCCCCAAATGGGCGTACCGGTCATGCCAACCTGAAAACGGGGTTCTCTTCTGTCATCACCGGAAATCATGACGTAAACCCGACCTGTAATGGATTCACCATGTGCCTTTTCGGGAAAGGAAATTTCAAATTTCAATCCCGATTTGGATTGGGTGTAGGAATCATTGGGAATAATCCCCATGAACATGACTATGAGAGCAATCGAGGCGAATCTTGGGAATGAAGGATTGGATTTCCACAGTTTTATCATGTATCCCTCCTGCCTATAATCTTATGAAATCCCCCCAACCCCCCTTTGGGAAAGGGGGGCTTTGGTTTATTTTAATCCGTATCATTGATCTACACCCCGGGTGTCCCGAAGTCCCAGTATCCCAGGACTTCGGGACCCCGG
>CAZYTI010001143.1:0-2058 GCA_964650065.1 uncultured bacterium | reverse complement strand
GCCACCCGGAAATAATCTTTATTAATTGAAGAATGGATAGAATCAAATGAACCGAGGAAGCCTGTAATGCAAGCGGCAATTCTATATGGACCGCATGATTTTCGCATAGAAGATCGACCCACCCCAACAATATCGAGTGATATGTGCCTCGTTCGAGTGAGGGCATGTGGTGTTTGCCATTCAGAAATACACCAATGGGATCAAAAAAATGAAGGATTGGATTATCCGCGATTTATCGGTCATGAGGTATCGGGTGAAATTTTTGATCTCGGAAAAAATGTTCGCAATTTTAAAGTCGGTGATCGTGTTGCCGTCTGGACGGAGGGAGGGGGATATGCAGAAGAAGTGGCCGTTAAATCTAAATATCTCACATCGATAGCCGATGATATTCCATTTGACCATGCCCTGGCTGAACCTCTATCATGTACAACAAATGGTATTATTAAAGCAGATATTCAAATGGGCGATTCGGTCGCTTTGGTAGGGATGGGATTTATGGGACTCATCCTATTACAGCAAATAAAACTACGGGGTCCGAGTTTTGTTGTCGCCATTGATATACGTGATGATATGTGTCTTATTGCAAAGGAACTCGGAGCCGATGTCGTAATTAACCCCGAAAAGGAAGATACCGTAAAAAGAATTAATGAACTCACACAGGGTAGGGGGATAGATATTTCTTTTGAAATCGGGGGTGTACAATCTACCTTGGATATTGCCAGCGCAATGCTTCGAATGGAAGGAAAATTAGTCATTTTTGGATATCATCCAGGTCCAAGGCAAATAAGTGATCTGGGATACTGGAATTGGATGGCCTATGACATCATAAATGCCCATTTCAGAGATGAGAATACAATATTGAGGGGTGCAAAAATAGGTATGCACCTTCTCAATTTGAAAAAAATAAATATGGCGCCGCTGATTACACATAAATATCCGATGAATAATATTGAAGACGCTTTTCTAGCGGCCAAAGAAAAAGAAAAAGGATTTGTTAAATCGGTCATTGTTTTTGGATAAACATGATGCGGAAATAATCCGTTCTCAGTAATATAGAATGAAAATCAGAAATGAGAAATATGAATACGAATGAGGGAATTGCCATGAGTTTGAATATGCAGTTTGCCAAGAGGACATTGAATGTCGCTCTATCCTGTTTCCTTTTCTTGTCTGTGATAGCGATAGGTAACGCCGGGACAAAGGGTAAAATATTCGGCAAGGTGGTGGACGCAGAAACGGGAGAACCCCTTCCCGGAGTGAATGTGATGATCTTAGGCACGAATTTAGGTGCTGCCACCGATTTCGAAGGTGAATTCTTGATACTCAATGTTTCTCCGGGAACACATCGTGTTCAGGCGAGTATGATGGGCTACAAACCGATGATCAAAACGGGAGTTAAAGTTAACATAGACAGAACAACAACCGTTAATTTTAGATTAGAAGAAACGGTTATTGAATTTGGCGAAGCGATTGTGGTTACCGCGGAGCGACCTCTTGTCCAGCGAGATCAGACTTCCACCAGACATTATGTTGAAGCTCAGGAAATCGCGACCCGTCCAACGAGTCAACTCACAGAGATTCTGACAACGCTGCCGGGAATCGACATGGCAGAAGGAGAGTTGGTGGTACGCCGCGGATCAATGGACCAGGTTGCTTTTTTAATCGACGGTATCCGGGCTCGAAATCCCCTGGATCATAGTCCTTATACCAATATTAATTTGACCGCCATTCAAGAATTGGAAATCATTACGGGGGGATTCAATGCAGAATACGGAGACGCCCAATCCGGTGTTTTCAATATTGTTACGAAAGAGGGTTCGGAAAATTATGAAGGATATGGCGAGTTTCGATGGACTCCACCGGGAAAGCATCATTGGGGCACTGCATTCTACGATTATTCAACAACCCGGTATTGGGAAAATACGCATGCGCGCCATTTACAATGGTGGATTGATCATCCGGATCAATGGATGGATTCTGAGGGGCACTATGGCAATGATCATAGTTGCATCTGGACACCCGATGAAGCTTATGCAGATTATATGGGGACCCATCAAC
>CAZYTI010001142.1:0-2058 GCA_964650065.1 uncultured bacterium | reverse complement strand
ACCTGTCTACGCTCAATGTGAATGTGGATGGAATCCTCATCCTATCCAACGGCGTTGACCAGACCGGAGGGCGGGTGATCATCAATTCATACAGTCCCCGGTATACAGTTATTTATGATCCGGCCGTTAACTTTGAGAGTGAAAGTACCGTCACAGTGGCTGTGGCATGTGCAGACTTAGTGATACCCGGCAACACACTGGATACCTCTTATGAATTCACTA
Organism: uncultured bacterium; assembly: GCA_964650065.1. Classification (GTDB taxonomy): domain Bacteria; phylum Zhuqueibacterota; class QNDG01; order QNDG01; family DSAB01; genus CAZYTI01. The sequence goes on along the minus strand of CAZYTI010001142.1, from coordinate 1,836 downwards.
TATCTGATAGCGCAACGGTCACGATGTTGGCATCGGCTTGGCTGGGCCCCCATGGTGGCAATGTTACACATGATACATCGGGTCTTCAAATAACGATCCCGGCAGGAGCAATGGAAGATAGTGTAGAAGTGACCATCGGTCTCACAGAAAACCCACCGGTATTACCCGATTCTCTGGATGGAATCGCCCTGCCCTTACATTTTGGTCCTGACGGCTTCCAATTCGCCGATTCGGTCATCATTCGTATCCCATACAACCAAGCCCTTTTGGACAGTGCCGGGGTGACGGATCCCATAGATCTGAAATTGTATTATTTCTTGACGACATCAGGGGAATGGATCGAATTGAAGGTCGTTGATGCTGATGCGGACTTCTTTTACATCAAGGTCATGCAGTTTTGTTATTTGTCAGCAGCCACGGTTTCGGGGGGGACACGGGTTGCGTATGATCCGTTCAAGCGGGATATACCCACACGTTTTGAGCTCTTCCAGAACCATCCCAATCCGTTCAATCCGACGACGACGATTCATTTTGCAATACCTGAGAGGATTCATGTCAATCTTTCCATTTACAATATGAAGGGTCAACGCATTCAAATCCTGCTTGAAGAATTTCGTGACATGGGATTTCACACCGTTGAGTGGGATGCTTCAGCAGTCGGTACAGGGATTTATTTCTACGTGATTCGCGCCGGAGCGTTTGCCCAGGTCAGAAAGTGTATATTGATGAAGTAATTTTATCCTTTTCGCTTTACATGAAGACTGCCAGGATAACACCCTGTCAGGTATTTTAACCATAATTTTTCTCTTGACTTTGTGTGTGATTTTTCTTATACTGATATACATTCTAAATAAACGTACGGATATATTGTACTTAAGTATCTGAATGAATCCGGATTCCTAAGAAAAATTTAATACAATTAAAGTAACTGCTTAAGCACCATCTTAAAGATTAAAACCTGCCTTAGGGAATAAAAGACCGAATTTTACTGTTGTTTGGACAACTTGGAAATAATAGCCCTGTCTGGGCCGATACGCTATTATCTACCGACCAGGGACACATGACTTTGATTAAAAAGGAGAAGAAATGATGATGAGGAAACCCCACTCCGCGATTTTTCTTCTTATGAGTATCATAGTATTCATCACAGTCGGTCATGTTCATGCTCAGACCGATATGACCGGTCCCGGGAATGGTACGGCTTCTGCCTCGAGCGAAGGGGCCGGATTCGAAGCCGCCAAAGCCTTTGACAACGGTGGAGCAACTTTGTGGATGGCTAATTCTGGCAATATCCCTCCTTCCCTGGCCTGGCTCCAATGGGCGTTTGCCGGCTTAACGTCAATCAACGGTTATTCTCTGCAGGCACCCGGTGCCCCCCAGCTTGGCGTTGGAGATGTCGCCACTGAGAACTGGTCTTTAATGGGCAGTAATGACGGTGCCAACTGGATCAACCTCGATACGCAGAACGGAATTGCGTTTTCACCAGGTCAGAAGAGTTACTTCCCCCTGGCGGGTCCTGTGACACATCAATATTACAGATTTACAAATATTTCTTTGGTGATTGACCTCGGTGGGATGGGGGGAGTGGCTGCCGAACCCTTCGTTGCCGAGGTTGAATTGCTCTGGAATGACAACAATCCGCCCACCATTACCAACATTCTCGATCAAACAACCCCGGAAGATACACCCACGCCACCCATTCCCTTTACTGTGACGGATGGAGGGGATGGTGGAACGCTTGCCGTTTTTGCCTCTTCGGATAATCCAGGTTTGATTCCTGATGATAATATTGAGATAAAAAATATTGAAGATGGTGGTGGTTGTCTTATAGCAACA
>CAZYTI010001141.1:0-2061 GCA_964650065.1 uncultured bacterium | reverse complement strand
GAACAGGCCCTATCGAGTCTGCCCGGAAGCGGCAAAATTAGGAGCTATAGGAGCTATTATTATTTCAGATTCCCCGTTTAATACGATCCGGCAAATCACGTCCCAGATGGGATTTGAAAAGGGTGAAGATTTAAAAGAGTTTGGCGCTTCAATTCCCTGCGTCATCATCGATAGGGACAGCGGTGAATATTTATTAAGTCTGGTGTCTTCTCATGCTGTTGAAGTGTCGATGGAACATCAGAGTACTGTAGAAATGAGAAAATCTCATAATATCATCGGGTATATCGATGGATCAGAAAAACCAAAGGAACACGTGATTATTGGAGCCCATTATGATACTCAATTAGAACTCCAGGGCGCCTGGGATAATGCGTCAGGGTGCTCGGCGTTATTGGAAATCATGAGAGTGTGTGCTTCGACAAAACCGAAACGGACAATGGTCTTTTGTGCGTTTGGCGGCGAAGAGATCGGGCTTTTTGGGTCGACAGATTTTGTTCGGAGGAGAGAAGGTGATTTACAAAACATCATCTGTTACATCAATTTGGATTCTACCAGTGCCGATGTGTGCTCGACGCATGAATTGCTTGTGACACCTGATATGATGGACTTTGCCTTGCAGATGATCCAAGAAAACACGAATTGGAAGATCACCCAATATCGGGAGTTTACGCCGTGGGATCATGAACAGGATTCAGCGGAATTTGTTAAATGCGGGGTCAATGCTATTTGGGCCCATGAGGAGGGGAATCCTTATTTTCATACAACGTATGATACGATCGAGACGATTAATCCTTCTAAACTTGCAAGGGCAACCCGAGTGGCGTTATTACTGTTTTTTTATCTGGCAAATGCCCAAATGTACAGGATTTTCTGTGAAGCATCTTGAGTTTATAACCTGAATAATTTATAGCCGCGAAGTCACGAAGACACGAAGTATTATTGGTTGAATATTGTCGATTGAATATTGAATATTGTAGTTTCAATCTTCAATCTTCAATCCCTTCGTGACTTCGTGACTTCGTGTCTTCGTGGCAAAATTTATAAATAATCCAGGTTAAAAAGAGGAGAAGATAAAATGGAAATTATAAAATGTTGGGAAGAAGATGGGGTAACAATTACAGAGCCCTATAAAAGGCATATTAAGGTTCTTCTTGCTCCGGATCGGAGGAATGTTTCTGAGATCACATTTTCACATGCAATAATTTATCCGAAGAGTAAGACAGACTATCACAAGCACGACCGCCCTGAATTGATCATGGTGTTGTCCGGGAGGGGTGTTTCGATTTGTGACGGAGTTGAAACACCGCTTGAACCGGACATGGCATTATGGGTGAAAGCAGGTGAGATGCATCAGGTCATTAATAATGGTGACGAAATGTTGAAGCTTGCGACAGTATTTACACCTGCATACAGTGCGAAGGATCTTCTGGGCGGGATAATGGAAGCTGCTGAGAGCGCGCAGGCTAAACAGAAAACGAAGTAACTTTTGAAAGGAATAAAAAGGAAATTAAACTTGTGTATGAACAGAAAAGATCTCGTTTTGTCAGCCATAAATCATAAACCCGTTGATGTGTTACCATTTGATATTTTTGAGGGGTGGATGTGGCCAGGTCCGACAGAATGTCTGATGAACAGATTCCAAGCAGATGATTATGATGATTTGCTCGATAGATTAGGGGTTTACTGTAAATGGGTGACTGCACAATATATTGGACCACCACTTCCGCCAGGAGCAACGGATAGGATTGCCAGCCCTCACACCATGTATAGTTTGAACGCCTCTATATGGGGGCTTAAACCGGGATTAAAAGAGCATGGTGTAGGCACAAGAGATCATCCTCTCTCTCATGCCCAATCCGAGAATGAAGTCTTTAATTATCCTTTCTGGCCTTCTCCGGATTGGTTTGATTATGAAGGACTGAATCGAGGTGCAAAGGGGTATAAAGATTCCTTTGTGATAGTTGGTGGTTTCAGCCCGATCTTTTATCTAATCGCCGATCTCTGTGGAATGGAAAAAGCATTAATGGACATGGTGTTGAATCCAAACGTGATCCATGCTCT
>CAZYTI010001140.1:0-2064 GCA_964650065.1 uncultured bacterium | reverse complement strand
CTCACTACTCAATTCTCGGAAGCCGGCATCTCGTGCTTCTCCTTTTGCCAGGAGTACTATTTTGTATCGACCTATCACGTTCCGGTGTTTCCGATATACTTCCCGCATTAATCGTTTTATCCTATTCCTCAAAACTGCCTTGCCAAGTTTTCTGGGAACGGCAAAACCCACTTGTCTATGTTCCGCCTCGATATAATAAAACCGTAAATACCTTTTCCCCAATCGTTTTCCATTCTGAATGATCTCATGAAAATCATCCTTTTTTCGGATGATCTCCTTTTTGGGCAACCGCTGATCGAGCTCGATTGAATTATTCATCACTGACTGTGAGCCGGCTTCTACCCTTGGCTCGACGTCGCTTCAATATTGAACGTCCACCCTTGGTGGACATCCTTTCCCTGAATCCGTGCTTATTCTTTCTCTTTCTATTACTCGGCTGATATGTCCTCTTCATTTACAAAGCCCTTTCAATATGACCATCATCTTAGAGTGTGTCTGAAATAAATCTTAATTTTAGACACTTCCAACTTTAGTCCCGTCAACTTCCCGTTATGCAGTCACCTCATTAAACCGACTATTTATATAACATTCGTGCTTTAGGGACAAACTATATAAAAATAATGTTTTTTTTTAAAAAATCAAGTTATTTTCTCGTTTTTATTACATTGATGACACTACAAATTCCCATAATATTATTGCCCAACCAGGCTGCCCAGAATGGGGGCAGACTTCCCTTTTGTCCCATGGTTTGACCCATTTTGACAAGACCAAAATAAAAGAAGCAAATAAGCAGACTGATCCCAAACCCAACGGTCAGACTTTTCTTCCTTCTGTTATAAGCTATGGGAATACTAAAAAATACAATAATGAGATTGCTCATCGGGAATGCGATTCTCAGATGAAAATCGGTAAGCCAACGGTGGCCTTCACCACCCAATTCCCGGACCCTGCCTACAAAATCGTATAGTTCCAGAAACTTCATTTCCTCTGGTTTTATCTGTGCCAGTATTAGTTCTGCCGGATCAAATTGAAAATGAAATGTTTCGGGCCGGTCAATGAGATGAGCCTTCTCGTTCTCCCCATCGAAAATTCTCTGATAACCCTGACTCACCACCCAGGCTTGCCCGTTCCATTGCATGGAGGGTGAATCCAATCGGGAAACCAACCGAGATTCCTGGAAGGTCTCAATCTTCACTTGTTTGGCAACCTGCTTTTTATCATCATAATAACCAATGGTAACAATTTTATCGGGGGGCTCCTGTATTTCCAAATTTCTCAACTGCTTTGATACGCCTCCGCCAGTACGACTCAAATACATCCTCCGAATATCTTGCCTCTTCCGATTCATCTGTATGGTCACACTTTCGGAAAGAAAAAAAGTCAAGAGACTCACACCCAATCCCATCCCAAGAAGTGTTCTCGCTACACGGTACATGCTGTATCCCAGAGATTTCATTGCAACCAATTCATTGTGGCGAGCAAAAATTCCAACGGAAAATACAGAGGCCAACAATGTCGCCACAGGCATAGTCAGAACTGTTATATAGGGTACATAATAAAGATAATATAACAAAATAACCTTGTTGGGAACATCTCTATCGAGGAACTGGTCAAGATTTTCCACAAGATCCACGACCAAATAAATCATAATGACACTGATCAGGCAAGAAACAAAAAGCTTTAAAAACTTGCTTCTGATATACCCGGGAAGAATGATTATCATCTCTCCCCCCTTCTACCCATTCTTTTCACCCACTGATTCCATCGATCCCAATGAATAAACCTCGTTTCTTTGATCGACCGGATGACCAAATAGATACCACCAATGCCCACAATAGCGTTGGGTGCCCACATCGCAAAAACCGGCCCAATAATCATCCGGTCGGCGAGCTGCTCTCCTCCGATGAGAAATGCCCAATATATGAGAAAAAATACCATGCTCAATCCCCCACCGATAGCCATACCTCCTTGTCGAGCCATAATCCCCAATGGGGCCCCGATAAGTACAAACACAATACAGGCCATGGGAATTGAATACTTTTTATGGATCTCCACTCGCAATGA
>CAZYTI010001139.1:0-2070 GCA_964650065.1 uncultured bacterium | reverse complement strand
GATTGGTTTATCACCGAAAACATCCATTTCCCAACACATGTTTTCGGTGATAAACCAATCCGACATATGAACCGATAAGCACGGCCACTCCCTTGCCATATTTACCCATTGTTACAGCCGCTTCTCCTGTATCAAATCGGGCTAGGATTTCGGAATCTTCCGGGATGAGTCGTTCTTTGACAAGTGCTCCATAGATTTTTACATCTTTCGATATATAGGGCAGATCTCTTTCCAGAATGATCTCGATAGAATCCTCACTATCTGCAGGATCGACAACGCCTTGGCGCGTTTGGAAAACATCATTCAGACCATATCCGGGTACAATTTTCTCATGATGTCCATGCTCTGCGTTCCAACCACCAAAATAACTTTCTCCAATGACCATACCACCCGCATGAATCCATTCCCTGATAGCCATACAGATGGATTCATTTAGTAAATAAGGAAACGGAATATAGAGGACTTTGTACTGATCCGGGATGCCGTTTTTCAATTCAATTGGATGGAGGAAATCAATGACATAATTCCTTTCATAAAGTGCCCTATGCGTTCCCAGGAGTGAATCGGTCGCGTTCTTTTCGGTACCCGAAGAGGCCCAGGCAAAGATCTGATTTTCAGGATTGTACATCAGAGCAATCTTTGCTTTTTCTGGCTTGGCATCGACGAAAAAGTCCGCATGAGTCTGAAAAACCGAACCAATTTCAGAAAATGCTTCAAGCCATGGTGTCCGTTTCCCGTCCAGAGTCGTCAATCCCCATGTCGGTGCTTCCCTGCCCAGGATCTCAGGTCGATACTGCCAGAAAATAAATCCCTTGAGATTTCCAGCAACACCACGAAAGACAAATTTTTTTACATCTCTGGCATCGATGGACTTTGGAAGATCGAGCGTATACCCGGGTAACATGAGCATTTCTGCAGAAATCACCGGTTTGCCTTTCGCGCTGGACCGGAGCACATCGATCATCATTGCATCATCCATCTGGGTAAATCCATGCAGATCACCTAATTGTCCCACATTCCACGGATCATTTGCCGTGGATGTGATGGGAAAGCCCTGTATGAATACATGATGACACATCAGAGGATGATTTTCACCGTCTTCCTCCCGGGCAACCTGGAATCGCCTCCTGACATACTCTCCAATAACATCGACAAAGACCATGCGCCAATCAATTATATCATTAAAAGTATTTCGGGTTTTTGGGATCTCAATATCTTTGAACGACCGGTAATTCCGATTCCAGCTCACGTTGAGTGCTTGAATATCCTTGTATTTGTTTTCCAGCCAGATTTTGAACTTCTGTTGACAATAATCGCAATAGCAGAGCATGTCTCCCATTCTTGCAGCATCATCTGCATAAAGCCGCATCTCAGCCATACTGCTGGTCAACTCTGGCTCTGAGGCGACATTCCATATGGCCAGAGCCGGATGACTCTTAAATCGCTTTACCGTATCCTTAAGAAAACGAAAGAAATGTGTCATCACACCATCATGATTGAAACAATATCCCAGACCCCCAATTTGGCGGTGGGGTTGAGACTGAGGCCCGATCCGTCTGCCATCCAGGGTGAGCATGGACGCGTCGGGGTACTTGCTGTATATCCATGCTGGTGCAACATCGAAAATTGTATTCAACATCACTTTGAGTTTGAAGGTTTGTGATAGGTCCATGAGTCTTTGGATATCATCGAAATAAAAACTTTCTTCCTCTGGATGATTCCAACGCCATTGCACCCAGAACTTGACCATATTGAATCCCAGATCTGCCATATTTTTGAGGTCTATCTCCCAATCTTCGGACTGGGGAGAAGGTGCTCGATAATACTGGCATCCGAAAGGTATATATAAGTCATTTAATTTAGTCTGCATCGGTACCACCTCAATACTGATTTCAAACCACGAATTGGGAAAGATGCTTCAGGCCCAACTGCAAACCGGTTTTAACTTTCTCAACGGAACCTTCCCATACAGGATCTTCGTGTTCGATGGATAAAACAAAATCGTCTCCGTATTCCTGAAGTGTCGTAATGAACCGCATCCAGTCGATCTCACCGGATCCGGGCATACGG